>DASWUW010000116.1:0-6883 GCA_036406335.1 Trebonia sp. | reverse complement strand
CCGGGAGGGGGGCCTCACCGACGCGGTCCGCGAACTCGACGACGCGCGCGGCTGGCGCTCCGCCCGGCTGCGCGAGTCGCTGCTAGCCGAGCTGGCCATGCTGGAACCGGGCGGCCTGACCCGGCTGGAACCCGCCCGCCCGGCGCTGACCAGGAAACCGCCGCCGGGCCAGGACCCGCCGGGCCAGGACCCGCCGGGCCACGAGCCAGCGGCGGCCGGGACCCCGTCGGCGGCCGGGACCCCGGCGCCCGCCGGGAGGACCGCGCCGCCCGGCGGCGGCACGATCCTGCACATCGTGACCGACGCCCTCCCGTCGACGTCGGCCGGCTACACGATCCGCACCCAGGAGATCGCGCTGGCCCAGCGCGCGGCCGGCCTCGACCCGCACGTCGCCACCAGGATCGGTTTCCCGGTCACGGCGGGCGCCGTCGACGGCCGCGCCACCGTCAGCGTGGACGGCGTCCCGTACCACCGGCTCCTGCCCTGGGTGATGCCCGGCCGGATGGACCGCCTCTACCAGACCCACCTGCGGCACGCGTCCCGGCTGGCCGTCCGGCTGCGGCCCGCGGTGCTGCACGCCGCCTCCAACTACGCCAACGCGGTCATCGCGCTGGCGCTGCGCGACACGACCGGGCTGCCGGTCGTGTACGAGGTGCGCGGGTTCTGGGAAGACACCTGGCTGTCACGGCACACCGGCTCGGCCGACCTCACGCTGAGCGACCGCTACGGGCTTACCCGGGCGCTGGAGACGTACTGCATGACCGAGGCCGACCTGGTGGTGACCCTGGGCGAGGCGATGCGGGCCGAGATCATCGCGCGCGGGGTGCCGGCCGGGAACGTCATCATCGTGCCCAACGGGGTCAGCGAGGAGTTCCTGCGGCCGCTGCCGGACGGCGCCGCGCTGCGGGCCAGCCTCGGGATCGGCTCCGGCGAGCACGTCGTCGGCCTGGTCTCCAGCCTGGTGGCCCACGAGGGGATCGGCACCCTGCTGGACGCGGTCAAGATCCTCAACGACCGGGGCATCAGGACGCGGGCGCTGATCGTCGGCGACGGACCGGAACGGACCGCGCTGCAGCGCCAGGCGGCCGCGCTCGGCCTCGACGCCGTCTTCACCGGCCGGGTCCCCTCGTCGCGGGTCCGCGACTACCACGCGGCGCTCGACGTATTCGTCGTGCCCCGCACCCCGGACCGGGTCTGCCAGCTGGTCACCCCGCTCAAGCCGGTCGAGGCGATGGCCAGCGGCCTGCCCGTGGTGGTCAGCTCGGTCGGAGCGCTGGCCGAGATCATCCAGGACCAGGAAACCGGCCTGCTGTTCCCCCCGCTGGACGCGGGCGAGCTCGCCGACCGCCTCCAGCAGCTGTTCGCCCGCGCCGACCTGCGGGCCAAGCTCGGCACGGCCGCCCGCGAGTGGGTCGCCCGCGACCGCACCTGGGCCCACAACGCCGTCCGCTACCAGGAGGCCTACCGGCGCCTGGGCGCCCGTTAGCGGCGCGGGAACGCCGCCCGGCCGGCGCGGCGTTCCCGGCGACCGGCCATCGCCGGCCCGCGCCATGGCTACCATGGGAGTTCACTGCCGAGGAGGCTGGTTACGTGAACGTGGTGATCATCGGGCTTGGCTACGTGGGCCTGCCGCTGGCCCAGGAGGCGGTCCGCGCCGGCCTGAACGTCACCGGCCTGGACATCATGCAGGGGACGGTCGACGGCCTTAACGCCGGGCGCTCCCACGTGGACGACCTGTCCGACGCCGACGTCGCCGCGATGGTGGCCGGCGGCTTCCGGGCCACCGCGGACGCCGCGGGCGTCGCGCCGCTGCCGGACGTCATCGTGATCTGCGTGCCCACTCCGCTGTCGGAGTCCGACGGGCCGGACCTGACCGCGGTCAAGGGTGCCACCGAGACCGCGGCGAGACTGCTCAGGCCGGGCGCGCTGGTCGTGCTGGAGTCGACGACCTACCCCGGCACCACCGACGAGATCGTCCGCCCGATCCTGGAGAAGGCCTCCGGCCTGTCGGTCGGCATCGATTTCCACCTGGCGTTCTCCCCGGAGCGGATCGACCCGGGTAACGAGCGCTACGGCATGCGCAACACGCCCAAGGTGGTCGGCGGGCTCACCCCGGCCTGCACCGACGCCGCCGCGGCGTTCTACGGCCAGGTCTGCGACACCGTGGTCAAGGCGAAGTCGGCCCGCGAGGCCGAGATGGCCAAGCTGCTGGAGAATACGTACCGGCACGTCAACATCGCGCTGGTCAACGAGATGTCGATCTTCAGCCACGAGCTCGGCATCGACCTGTGGGACGCCATCCGCTGCGCCGCGACCAAGCCGTTCGGCTTCCAGGCGTTCTACCCGGGGCCCGGCGTCGGCGGCCACTGCATCCCGATCGACCCCAACTACCTCTCGTACAAGGTGCGGGCCGAGCTGAAGCACCCGTTCCGCTTCGTCGAGCTGGCGCAGGAGATCAACTCCCGGATGCCCGGCTACGTCGTCGACCGGGCCGCCGAGCTGCTCAACACCGACGCCAAGCCGCTCAACGGCGCCCGGGTGCTGCTGCTGGGCGTCACCTACAAGAAGGACATCGCCGACCAGCGGGAAAGCCCGGCCCGCCCGATCGCCCGCAAGCTGCTGCAGCGCGGCGCGGTGCTGAGCTACCACGACCCGTACGTGGACGGCTGGCAGGTCGACGGGCGCGACATCCCCCGGGCCGCCGGGCCGGGGGCGCCGGCCGACCTGACCATCCTGCTCCAGGCGCACACCGAGTACGACCTGGACGCCATCGCGGGATCTGCCCACCTGCTGTTCGACACCCGTGGCAAGATCTCCGGAGACTCGGTCCACCCGCTGTAGAGCCCGCTAGGAGGCGTTCAGGTGCGCGTCGTCGTCTGCACGGTCGTGCATCATCCCGCCGACGCCCGCATCTTCTACCGCGAGATCCGGGCCCTGCTCGACGCGGGCCACGACGTCACGTACATCGCTCCCTTCGAGGAGGCACCCGGGACCGTTCGGGATGAAAGTCAAGAGCCAGCCCAGCCCGAACGGGCCCGGGGTACTCTCCGCCAGGTCACCATTCCCCGGGCGTCGGGCCGGCGCCGGGTGGGGGCGATCCGGGCGGCCCGGGCCGCGCTGGCCGAGCAGGCGGCGGGCGCGGACCTGCTGCTCGTCCACGACCCCGAGCTCCTCCTGGTCCTCCCGCCCCGGGACAAGCGTCCCCCCACCGTCTGGGACGTGCACGAGGACACCGCCGCGGCCCTGAGCACCAAGGCCTGGCTGCCGGAATGGCTGCGCCCGGTCGCCGCCGGGGGAGTGACCTCGGCCGAGCGCCTGGCCGAGCGCCGCCTGCACCTGATCCTGGCCGAGCACGGCTACAATGACCGCTTCGCGGGCGCCCACCCGGTGGTGCCCAACACCACCTACGTTCCCGCGGCGGCCGCCCCGCCTTCCGGCCCGCGCCGCGTCGTCTACGTCGGCTGGCTGTCCCCGGACCGCGGCTCGGCCGAGATGGTCGAGCTCGGGCGCCTGCTGCGGCCGCACGGCATCGCGGTGGAACTGATCGGCCAGGCCGACGGGGCGGCCCGCGCGCACATCGAGGCGGGCGGGGACGCGGTGCACTGGCACGGCTTCGTGCCCAACGCCGAGGCGCTGCGCCTGGTCGAGGGATCCCTGGCGGGCCTGTCCCTGCTGCAGGACGAGGAAAACTTCCGGCACTCCATGCCGACCAAGGTCGCCGAGTACCTGGCCCGCGGCGTCCCCGTGGTGACCACCCCGCTCCCGCTGGCGGTGGAACTGGTGGAGGCGGCGCAGGCCGGCTTCGTCGTCCCCTTCAACGACCCGGCCGCCGCCCGCGACGCGATCCTGCGGCTGGACGCCGACCCTGGCCTGCGGGTGAAGATGGGCGCGGGCGGCCACGAGTACGCTTCCGGTCACCTGGCCTGGCCCCCGCACGCGGCCGAGTTCGTCGCCCAGCTCGAGGCCTGGGCCGCTGCCCCGAGTTAGCCGGCGGGAGGAGCGGAAAGGTTGCCGGTATCCGAGGTCCGGCGGCTCGCCGGAACCGGGAGCCCGGTGGCTGCCCTCGAGCCTCGGGTGGAGCCCCGCGTCTACGAGCGTGCTGGTTTCGCGGTCACCCTGTGGACCTACTACGAGCCCGCGGCGCCCCCGGAGGTCTCACCCGCCCGCTACGGCAGCGCACTCAGGCGGCTGCATGCGGGCCTGCGCCCGCTGGATATCCCCGCGCCGCACTTCACCGACCGGGTCGAGCGGGCCCAGCAGCTCGTGGCCAGCCGCGACCGCACGCCGGCGCTCGCCGACGCGGACCGCGAGCTGCTCGGCCGCACGCTGCGCTGCCTAGGACGAGTGATCGGCGAGCGCGGCGCCGCCGAGCAGCTCCTGCACGGCGAGCCGCACCCGGGCAACGTGCTCCCTACGAGGAGCGGGCCGCTGTTCACCGATCTCGAGACGGGCTGCCGCGGGCCGGTCGAATTCGACCTCGCCCATGCGCCCGAAGAAGTCAGCGGTCACTATCCGGAGGTCAGCCAGGGCTTGCTGCGCGAATGCCGGATCCTGGTGCTGGCGATGATCGCCACGTGGCGCTGGGATCGCGGCGACCAGCTCCCGGACGGACGCCAGCTGGGCACCGAATGGCTCAGCCAGATCCGGGCGCTCGACCGCCGCCCGCAGGACGGCTGACCGCTAGCCGCCCGGGGTGTCGAGGAAGGCGCCGACGGCGAAGAGCTGGCGCATCTGGGCCAGCTTGTCGTCGATCTCGGACTTCTGCCGGGTCAGCTCGTCGAGTTCCTTGGTCAGGGTCACGCGGCGCTTGTCGGCGTCGGTCTCCAGGTCGGCCAGGATCTGCTTGCCCTCGTCCTTGGCCTGGGCGATGACCAGCTCGGCCTTGCGGTGGGCGTCGGCGACCTCCTTCTTGGCGTCGGCCTCGGCGTCCTTCCTGGCCTGTTCCGCCCGCGCGGTCGCCTCGGCGGCGCGTTTCTCGGCGTCGGCGGCGCGCCGCTCGGCCTCCTCGACCAGCTTGCGGGTGGCCTCCTGGGCGTCGGCGAGCCGCTCCGCCTCCAGCCGCTCCGCCTCCTCGCGGCGGCGGGCCAGCTCGACCTCCAGGTCGGACTCGGCCTGGGAGCGCAGCGTCTCGGACTGCTCGAGCAGGAACTGCTCGCGGCGGCGGATGTCGTCGGCCTCGCGCCGGGCGGCCCGGACGATGTCATCCCGTTCCCGCTCGGCGGCGGCCCTGGCCTTAGCCGCTTCTCGCTCGGTCTCGGCCCGGGAGCCGGCCTTCTCGAACTCGGCTGAGGCGCGCAGCCCGGCGGCGTAGGACTCCGCCGCGGCCTTGATCTTGTCCGCCTCCTGCTCCGCCTCGCGCTCAGCCTGGACCGCGGCCGCTCTGACGTGGTCGGCGATCTGCTGCCGGGCGGCGAGCAGCAGCTGCTCGATCCGCTCGGAGTAGCTCGCGTCCGGGGCCGGCGGCGGGTCGGCGGGGTCCGGAGCGAGACCGGCGGCGGGGCGCGGGCCGGCGGCGCCGCCCGTGCGGTCGGGACCCGGGGTGAAACTGGGGCGCGGCGGGTCGTCCAGCCGCTCGGGGGCGGAACGGGGAAAAGTTTCCCGGCGGGGACCGAATCCGGCGGACGTCCCGCTGCCGCCGCGCGGACCCGGGCCCGGCTGACCGGGCCCGGGGGCGCCGGGACCGTCGGTACCGGGTCCCGCGGCACCGGGACCCGGGCGGCCGTAGCCGCCGGAACCAGGCGGACGGTGCCGTCCTTGCAGGTGAGGCTCCCAGAGATCCGGTTCCCGGTCGCCGTTGCCAGGGTCGGCGGTGTCGGGAGCCGCGGCCGGGCGCACGGCGGAGCCGGGGCGGGGCGCGGGCCCGTTATGGGCCGGGCGCTCGTAACCGGACGACGGCATCGTACTCCCTTCCCCTGAGATGGTACCCGGGGCCAGCCCGGCCCCCCGGGCTTGTCGGCCCAGGTTGGCCGCGTGAAGTGATTCGCCCCGATAGGATCGGGGCGTGAATCCGCGACTGGTCCTGCCGCGTCTGCGCCAGCTGGCCGGTGAGCACAAGCTGTTCACCGGGGCACTGGCAGCCGGCGTCCTGCTGCGATTGTTCACGCTAGTCGGCTACCCGGGCGCCCTGTGGTTCGCCGGGGACTCCTACGTCTACCTCGGCGCCGCGCTGCGCCCGCAGCCGAACCTGTCCAAGTCGACCGGGTACTCGCTGTTCCTGCGGCTGCTGCTGCCGTTCCACTCGCTGACGCTGGTCACCGCGGTGCAGCACCTGATGGGCCTCACGGTCGCGGTGCTGATCTACGTTCTGCTCCGCCGCAGTAACGTGTCCAAGACCTGGTCGGCGCTCGCCACGCTGCCGGTGCTGCTCGACGGGTACATCATCGAGGACGAGCACCTGATCATGGCGGAGACGGTGTTCACGTTCCTGTTCATGGTCGCGATGGTCCTGCTGCTCTGGCGGCCGGACCGGGTCCGCTGGTGGGCGGCGGTGATCGCCGGGCTGCTGGTCGGGTACGCGGTGACCGTCCGCACCCAGGGCGCGGTCATGCTCGCCCTGTTCCCGCTGTTCCTGCTGCTGCGCGGCTTCGCCTGGAAGACGGCGCGCGGCTGGCTGGTCGCGATCGCGTTCGCGGCCGCCTCGCTGGTCCCGGTCGGCGGCTACGCCGCCTGGTTCCACCAGCGGACCGGCAGCTACAACATGACCATGTCCACCGGCTTCTACCTGTGGGGCCGGGTGTCCTCGTTCGCGGACTGCGCCCGGATCAAGCCGGCCGGCAACGAGGCGAAGGTCTGCCCGGCTGAGCCGCTGGTCGACCGGACGCCGCCGGGGAACTTCATCTGGCACGCGCCCGAGGTGCACCGGGACCTGGCCTCACTCGGCGGT
>DASWUW010000115.1:0-7474 GCA_036406335.1 Trebonia sp. | reverse complement strand
GGGCGTCTACCGCGGCCGGGCCGGTGCCGTAGGTCTTTCGGAGTTCGACGCAGTGCGCGGCCGGGGTGCCGCGCGCGCCGTCCCCGCCCGGGGCAGCGACTTCCTCGGTTACCGGAATGGCTCGCGGTGGATTGAGTGCGGTCAATCGCTTGTCACTTGACATGGTCGCCCAGATCTCCTGGTTATCAACGAATGTCGCCCAGATTGGCACGTAATCCGACTAAACCGCCTCGTCCTGCCGGCTCCGCAGGTGCTCGGCGAAGTCACGCCAGTCTTCACTGGCCTGCTCGGCCATCGTGCTTATGTCCCGTAGCCAGTGCGCCGGTATTGAATCGGTGAATTCCCGCCACGCGTGGGGGTTGCTCATACGGGCGGTCATCCAGCGGATGAACGCCCGCCCGCCTTCGGTGTAGCGCAGGCTGGGATCGCCGGCGAGTTTAGGGAATATCTCCGGCCAGCTCGGCGCGGGCGCACCCGGCCGGCCAATCCGGCCCAGCCGGGCCGACAGGAGTACCGGCGCCCCGGCTGGCGCCCCGGCTGGCGGTTCCGGGCGGGGGCGGGCCGCGGGTTCCGGGGCGGCGGTCAGGGCCCGGCTGCCGCCGCCCGCGGTCAACGGGTCAAGGCCGCGGCGCATGCGGGCCCGGACGTCCTGCACGGTACCAAGCGACACATCGGTCTCCCGCGCCACTTCCCGCAGCGAAGCCTCCGGACGTGCGGTGATGTACTCTGCCGCGCGCTTACGGCCCTCCAGTGCGGTGACCGGGCGGCGCTTGCCGTCCCGGCCCAGCCGCTTGGCGAACTGCTGGACGTTGCCGGCCGAATCGCGCCGGATGCCGGCCACGGTCTTCGCGCTGAGCCCGGTGGCGATGCCGATCGCGCGGTCGGACCAGTCAGGGTGCCAGCCCAGGATGCGCTGCGCGCTGGAGACGCGGTCGGCCCGGGACAGCGGCAGGCCGTGCAGCGTGTTGGCCTTGACCGCGAGGATGTAGGCGCTGTTGTCGGTGCAATTGACCAGACGGGCCCGGATGGTGTTTTCGCCGCGTGCCTTCGCGGCCTCCATGCGGTGGGCGCCGTCGATAATCCGGAGGCTTTTCCGCTGGACCAGAATAGGAGGAATTTCGTTGAAACTGGCCACTTCAGAAAGCATTTGCACGTGGGCCGGGTCTGTTCCCGTCACCCTGAGCAAGAACCCGTCAGACAAGGCGCTGAGCGGAATCTCACACACCGGTATCTGGTCTATCGCTTCGATTGAATCATCAGCGAAATTGTCATCAGGCTGGACCGCTGAAGCAACGTCGAGCAAGGTCATCGTCAGACCTTTCCGGGTGATCTCGCGAACGTTGCGGAGACTAACTGGTGAGGAAATGACTTGACAATGAGGACGCGTCTGAAGTTATGCCTGTCGTGCGCCTGGCGGTACTTCCATGGTTTTAAGGAGCACGCGCACCTACAACCTTTGATCTCACATCCGGTCCTGGTGGACGGGCGGCTGGTTTTCGTCGTATCATCGCGAACCCGCTGTGGCCAGGGATGTCGGCGGCGAACGGCGCTTGCGGGAGGCGGCCGCAGCCAACCGAAAAGCTCAACTGATTCTAAGCGAAACTTGAACAAACCTTAAATTTACCTACCGTCGGGTAACTAAACCGATCACCCGCGGCGCGGTAATGCGATCCCTCGCCGCCGGTTGTGCGGGGCCGACCCGCAGGCCGGGACTGGTTAATTCGGCGGCTAATGAGCGACCCCATCACTTAGCCTTCTGTTTGGTTGTTGTTAACCTTTATACAGCCTGGCGGTAGAAAACAAAAAGTTCGCGGTTGGTACGATCCTGAAGCAAGCGGACGAAGTGCCGGGACTAGTGACTTTATTGAGTCCCCGGGACCCACCTGCCTGCGCGAATAACCCTGCGTTACGGCAATGGGTACGAATGGAGCGCAGGGTCGCGCATCGTCGCGCGAAGCAGGGAACGACAAGTGAACCGGGTATAGCAAGAGGGTGCGTGACCGTCGTTGAGGGGAGCAGGTGGCAGCAGGCTCGGGATGGCTGGTATCCCCGGAAGACGGATGCAACGAGCGGTTCGCCGCGCTGATCGAGGACTGCCGCCCGCGGCTCCTGCTGACGTTCGCGCAGCGGGTCACGGCGGTGTACGACCTCGCGGCGGAGAACCGGCCCTTTGTCGAACAGGCAACGGCGACGGCGGCCGACGTGATCGCCGACGTGGTGCACAGCGTCCGGGCCGCCGCGGTCCGGATCGACGACCGCCACCTGCCCGACGCCTGGGCGATCACCAGGGCGGGCAACGAGGAGGGCCTCAGCCCGGCCGACGGCCTGACCGTCGCCGTGACGCTGCTCAATCTCATGCTCGCCGCGCTGACTGCTTACGTCACCGCCGACCAGGAGCTCATGCCGTGCTTCACGATCGCGACCACGGCCCTGAACGAAAGCATCAGCCGGCGCATGCAGGCGGTCGCGAGCGCCTGCGACGCCAGCGTGCTGGACCGGATTCACCGGGCCCAGGCGGACGAGCGGCGGCGTATCGCCCGGGATCTCCACGACCGGGTCGGCGAGGCCCTGAGCGTCGGAATCCGGCGGCTCGACCTGCTGGAGATGGCGGGTCTGGCGGAGCGGCCCGATCAGGCCCGGATCGCCCGGGAGGCGCTAGTCGAGGTGATGCGGCGGATCCGCGTGGTTACCTCCGACCTGCGCGAGCCGCCGGTCCAGAGCCTGGAGAAGGCGCTGATCGGCTACCTGGAGTCGGTGCGGGCCGACGCGGAGGTCCGGGTGCGCATCAGCGGCGACGAGGTGTGGGCGCCGCCCGCCGTGCTGGACGAGGTCTTCCTGATCGTCCGGGAAGCGGTGCGGAACGCGCTCAAGCACGGGGACCCGCGGCTGGTCCTGATCGGAGTCGAGTTGAGTTCACGCGAGCTGACCGCCTGGGTCATCGACGACGGCGGCGGCTTCGACCCGGCCGGGGTAACCGGACGGGCCGCGGCCGGCACCGGCCTGGCCTCCATGCGGGAGCGCGCCTCCCTGATGGGAGGCCGGCTCATGGTGTCCAGCATGCCCCGCTACGGCACCCGCATCGAGCTCCACGTACCGCTGGCCGGCGAGGACCAGTGACGCTGTCCGTGCTGGCTGACCGGACCCGGATCCTTATCGTGGACGATCACATGCTGGTCCGCGAGGGACTGCGCCGGATCCTGCAGGCCCAGGAGGACATGGAGGTGGTGGGCGAGGCGGGGGACAGCCCGGCCGCCGTTGCCGCCGCCGAGCGTGAACATCCGGACGTCGTGCTGCTCGACGTGGAAATTCCCGGCGGAGAGGCCACCGCGACGGTCCGCCAGCTCCGCGCCTGCTCGCCCGACTCGCGGGTCATCATCTTGAGCATGCACGAGGGTCCCCGGCTGATCCGGGCCCTGCTCGACGCCGGCATCCGCGGCTACCTGCTCAAGAGCATTCACTGGCAGGAGCTAGTGGTGGCGATCCGCACCGTGCACACCGACAGCGACCGGGTGGTGCTCGGGGTCTCCGGTGACAGCCTGCGCGACTCCCGGTCCGGCGCCGGGGCCGGGGTGATGGCCCTGTCCGCGCGCGAGCAGGAAATACTCGCGCTGGTCGGGAAGGCGCTCAGCAACGGCCAGATCGCTTCCCGGCTGTCGCTGAAGGAGGCCACGGTCAAGCGGCACCTGCGGAACATCTTCGTCAAGCTGGGCGCGGTGTCCCGGATCGACGCGGTGAACAAGGCCGGGGAGCTGGACCTGCGGCTCGGTTATCCGGAATCGTAGCGAGGAATGGCACAAGAACTGACGCCGCGCCTGCTCGCGATCAGCGACCTGCACGTGGCTTACCCGGAGAACCGCGCGCTCCTCAAGGAACTGCACCCGCAGGCCGCGGGGGACTGGCTGCTGCTCGCGGGGGACGTGGGCGAGCTGTTCGCCGACATCGAGTGGGCGCTGTCGGTGCTCAGCCGCCGGTTCGAGCGGGTCATCTGGACTCCGGGCAATCACGAGCTGTGGACCCATCCCGAGGACCCGGTCCAAGTCCGCGGCGTGCAGCGCTACCAGCTGCTGGTGGAGACGTGCCGCCGCCTCGGCGTCACCACCCCGGAGGACGAGTACCCGGTGTGGGACGGGCCGGGCGGGCCGGTGGCGATCGCGCCCCTGTTCCTGCTGTATGACTACTCCTTCCGGCCCGAGGGCACGCTGACCAAGGAAGAGGGCCTGGCCTACGCCTACGAGACCGGGGTGGTGTGCAGTGACGAGATGCTGCTGCACCCGGACCCGTTCCCGAGCCGGGAGGCGTGGTGCCACGAGCGGGTGGCGGTCACCGAGCGCCGGCTCGCCCGACGGGACCGGGAATTTCCCGCCGTGCTGGTGACCCACTGGCCGCTGGTCCGCCAGCCGACCCGGGTGCTGCGGTTTCCCGAGTTCGCCCAGTGGTGCGGCACCACCAGGACGGCGGACTGGCACCTCCGGTTCAACGCGGCCGCCGTGGTCTACGGGCACCTGCATATCCCCAGGGTGACCTGGTACGACGGCATCCGGTTCGTCGAAGCCTCGGTCGGCTACCCGCGTGAGTGGCGGAGCCGCCTGCCCCGGCCGGGGGTGCCCCGGCCCGGCGCGGCGCGGCAGATCCTGCCGGTCCCGGCGGGCGAGACCGGGCCGCGGACGGAAGGCCGGGCGTGATCCGGGACATCCTTCCGCCGCCGGTGGCGGCCGAGGAGGCGTTCGGCGCCGGGCCCGGGGGGCCCCTCTTCCCCGAGGAGGAGCAGGTCATCGCCCGGGCCGTTCCCAAGCGGCGCCGGGAGTTCGCTACGGCCCGCGGGTGCGCCCGGACCGCGCTCGGACGGCTGGGCGTGCCGCCGGCGCCGATCCTGCCCGGCCTGCGCGGCGCCCCCCAGTGGCCGCCCGGCATCGTCGGCAGCATCACGCACTGCGCGGGCTACGTGGCGGCCGCGGTCGCCCGCGACAGCGACGTCGTGACGATCGGCCTCGACGCGGAGCCGCACGACCGGCTGCCGGACGGGGTGCTCGGCGCGATCGCGCTCCCGCAGGAGCAGGTGCGGGTAGCCGAGCTGGCCGCGGCCCGGCCCGGCGTCTGCTGGGACCGCGTGCTGTTCTGCGTGAAGGAGACCGTGTACAAGGCCTGGTTCCCGCTGACCCAGCGCTGGCTCGGCTTCGAGGAGGCCTGCGTCGACCTCGACCCGGACGGGCAGTCGTTCACCGCCCGGCTGCTGGTAGACGGCCCGGCGGTCGACGGCCGGGTGCTGGCCGGCTTCACCGGCCGCTTCCTGGTCAGCCAGGGGCTGATCGTTACCTCGATCGTCATCGAGCGCACTCCGGCGCGCCGGTTATCTCCGCGCCGCCCGCCAGCCGCCAATTCGGCGCCCGGTCGTTCAACTGAAGTGTTCGCTCAGTTGAACGCGCACCAGTTCCGCGGGAATGCCCGGCGCCGTTAGGGTTTTTCCGGCAGCGGAAATCCGCGGGTGACGATGTCGGAGGGTGACAGCGTGAAGCTCATTTTCTCGGTCGGTCGCAATTGCCGCCGGCTGGGATGAGCGGCGCCGAATCGCGCCGCTATCGCGCGCTAACCGGCTTGCTCGGCCCTTTCCTGCGGCCTTACGCCCGCCCGGCCGGGATCGTACTCGGGCTGACCGTGGCCCAGTGCGCGGGAAACCTGTCCCTTCCCCTGCTCGACGCCGACATCATCAACACCGGCGTCCTCGGCGCCGACGTCGGCTATATCTGGCGGGTCGGCGCCGTGATGCTCGGCATCAGCGCCGCGGCCAGCGCGCTCGCGGTGCTGAGTACGTTCTGGACCGCGCGGGTGGCGATGTCCGTCGGCGGCGACCTCCGCCTCGCGGTTTACCGGCGGACCCAGTCGTTCTCCGCCCGCGAGCTGGCTCAGTTCGGCGTGCCCACCCTGGTCACCCGGACCGTGAACGACGTGCAGCAGGTTCAGCTGTTCCTCCTGCTGACGCTGTCGCTGCTGGTCAGCTCGGTCATCATGATCGCCGGGGCGCTGGTGCTGGCAGTGCGGGAGGCTCCCGGGCTGACCCTGCTGCTGCTGGCCGCCGTGCCGGTGGTCGCCCTGGCCGCCGGAGTGGGACTGGTCCTGCTGGTCCCGCTGAACCGCGCCCTGCAGCAGCAGATCGACGGGGTCAGCCGGGTGCTGCGCGAGCAGATCAGCGGCGTCCGCGTCATCCGCGCGTTCCTGCGGACCGGGTTCGAGGAAGACCGGTTCCGCGCGGCCAACGCGGACCTGACCGCGACCGGCATCCGGGTGAACCGGACCGTGGCGGCCCTGCTGCCGATCGCGGCGGGCGCGATCAGCCTGCTGGCGGTGGCCGTCATCTGGTTCGGCGGCCGCCAGGCGAACGCGGGCACGCTGCCCGTGGGAAACCTGGTCCCGTTCCTCCTTTATATCTTCCAGATCCTGACTTACCTGATCATGGGCCTGCTGGTGGTCTTCTTCCTGTCCCGCGCGGTGGCCAGTGCGGAGCGCATCCGGCAGGTCCTGGACACCGTGCCCGCCCTGACCGAGCCGCCGCACCCGGTGACGCCGGCCGCGCTCACCGGCGCGGTCGAGTTCCGCGCGGTGACGTTCGGCTACCCGGGCAGCGGGCGCCCGGTACTCAGCGGGCTGACCTTCGCGCTGCCGCCCGGGCGCAGCAGCGCGATCATCGGCGGCACCGGCAGCGGCAAGACCACCGTGATCAGCCTGATCGTGCGGCTGCTGGACGTTACCGGGGGCGCCGTGCTGGTGAACGGCGTCGACGTGCGAGACCAGCCGTCGGCCGAGCTGCGCGCCGCGACCGGGCTCGTCCCCCAGGTGCCGTTCCTGTTCGCGGGCACGGTCGCCAGCAACCTGCGGACCGGGCGCCCGGAGGCGACCGACGAGGAGCTCTGGCATGCGCTCGAGGTCGCCCAGGCCAGCGACTTCGTCGCGCGGATGCCGGGCCGCCTGGAGGCCCCGGTCGACCAGGGCGGGGTCAACGTCTCCGGCGGCCAGCGGCAGCGGCTGTCCATCGCCCGCGCGCTCGTCCGCCGCCCGCGGCTGTACTTGTTCGACGACTCCTTCTCCGCTCTCGACGCCGCCACCGACGCCCGGCTGCGGGCCGCGCTGCGCGCCGAGACCAGGGACGCGGCCGTGGTCATCGTGTCCCAGCGGGTCAGCACGATCATGGACGCGGACCAGATCATCGTGCTTGACGCCGGGAGCGTGGTCGGTATCGGGTCCCACGGGCAGCTGCTGGCCGGCTGCGCGGCCTACCGTGAGATCGTCGAGTCGCAGCTGGGCGCGGGGGCGGCGGCATGACCGGCGGCGGCGCGCGCGCGGCGGGGGCGGACAAGCCCCGCGGCACCGCTTCGCGGCTGGCGGCCCGGCTCCGGCCCGAACGAGGCGGGCTGATCGCGGTCGGCCTCCTCTGCGCCGTCGCCGCCCTGGCCGCCGCGCTGGGGCCGGCCCTGCCCGGCCA
>DASWUW010000114.1:0-9873 GCA_036406335.1 Trebonia sp. | reverse complement strand
ATCGCCGGCCTGGAACGCGCGCTGCGCCGCCGCCTCGGCGACCCGCAGCTGCTCTACCGGGCGCTGCGCGAGGCCGCCCGCACCTGAGCGCGCCCCCCGCACCTGACTCCGGCCGCCGGACGTGCCCGCATCACCCCTTCTTGGAGACCGCCGTCTCTATCAGTCCCTGCAAGCTGCCGTCGGCGGCGTCGTAGGCGCCCACGGTGACGCAGCTGCTCGCCGTGGGACAGCTGACCAGCGCCAGGAAGGACTGCTGCTTGCCTGCCTGGGCCGCGCCCGCGGGCAGCGAGAGGTCCGCCGTCTGCCAGGTGCCGCCGGACAGCGTGCTAACCGCCGGCTTGACCGCGCCGTCGCGGGCCAGGTAAGAATCCACGGCCACGCACGAGCCCGCCTGCTGGCAGCTCAGCCCGTCCACCGCGGTCGCCGCCTCCTTCGACCACTTCTGGTCAGCAACGGCGTCCGCGGGCAGCGCGATGCTCGCGGCGGTCCACGCGCCGCCCGACAGGGTCTCGGCCAGGTACCGCGGCTGGCCGCCGCTGCTCTTGTAGTGCCCGCCGGCCAGGCAGGACCCAGGCGCCTGGCAGTAAATGGTCCACAACGTCGCCAGCTGGCCGCTCGCCGCCGCGTCAGCCGGCAACGGCGCCTTCACCGCCGTCCAGTGGCCGCCGGACAGTGTCTCGATGACCCCCTGGCCGGCTCCGGCGGAGTCCAGGTACTGACCGCTCGCGACACAGCTGCCGACCGCCGTGCAGACCACACCGGTCAGCAGGGTCACCGTATCGAACTGAGATGATTCTTTGCCGGGGTCCGCGCCGTCCGGCAACGGGGCCTTGACCGCCGACCAGGTTCCGTCGGACAGCGTGTCCAGCAGGCCTTCGGAGTTGCCGCTCTGGTCGGTGTACCGTCCGGTGGCCACGCAGCTCCCGGACGCCGGGCAGAAGACGTCGTTGAGGCTGGCCCACTGAGTCTGGTCCGCGTCAGCGGGCAGGGCCGGCGTGCTCGCGGTCCAGCTGCCCCCCGCGAGAATCTCGCCTACCGGACCAGGCTCGTTGCTCGAACCCGCCGCTTGTTCGCCGACGGCCACGCAGCTGCCCGCCGCCGGGCAGGAGATTCCGACCAGCGCGGCGATACCGCCCGCGGCGGCGGTCACGTCGGTCAGCGCGGCCGGGGCCCAGCTCCCGTGCAACAGCGTCTCGACCAGGCCGGTGGGAACTGCGCTCGACCCGCTGCCCGCCTCGTACGAGCCGACCGCCACGCAGTCGCCGGCCGCGGCACAGGTCACGTCGTTGAGCACAGCGTTCTGCGCACTCCCGCCCGCCGCGTCCGCGGGCAGCGGCGCCTTGCTGACGCTCCAGGCCAGCGTGGGCGCCGCCTGGCTGCCGAACACGCCCGGCGGCCAGTGCGCCTGCCAGCCGGCCACCCCCAGGACCGCCAGGACCAGGACCGCCGTGACCGCCGCGATCACCGCGGTACGGCCCCGCCGGGCCGGCCGCGCCGCCGGCGCCGGCGCCGGCGGAGCTGCTGATACCCGTAGGACGGCGGCTGGCTGCCGTACGGCTGCTGGTTCCCGTAGGACGGCGGCTGGTATCCGTTGGGCTGTGGGCGGTTCCCACTGGCCGGGGGCTGGTACCCGTTGACCTGCTGCTGGTTTCCCCGGGGCGGCTGGCTTCCGTGGGGGGAGGCTGGTTTCCCCAAGGCGGCTGGCTTCCGTCGGACGGCGAATTCCCGTACGGCTGCGGCTGGCTTCCGTAGGGCTGCGGCTGACCCGGATAGGAGGGGGCCTGGTAACCGTTCGGCGCCGGCCGGTACCCCGTTGGCCTGCGGCTCGCCTCCGTTCGAAGGAGACTGGCCCCGGTAGGACGGCGGCTGGCTCCCGTCGGGCTGCTGCCGGTACCCGGAAGGAGGTGGCTGTTCCCGCGGCAGCGGCCGCCCGGCGGACGCCGGAAGGTTGGTCTGGGTCGCGTCCATCCCGGACCGGCCGCCGCCGGCCGCGTCGATCTTGGTCCCGCACTGGCCGCAGAACATGGTTCCGTCCGGTTGCGCGGTTCCGCAATTCACACACTTCATGGCCCCCGCCAAATCCCCTAAAGTAGCTGAACTCCGGGGGACACATTATGCGGTAGCCGACCTCATTGTGCGTTTCCGGTCGATATCAGTCCCGCCTCGCGACGGTAACGGTCCTGGTCCCGCGGATATGCAGGTTGGCCTGGCGCAGCAATGAGTGCGGTCCGTCGTCGTCGAGCAGGTCCGCGAGCGTCGCCTGGTCGTCCGGCTCGAGCTGGCCGTCGAGACCGTGCGACAGCCGGTTGAACCAGGCCCGGGCGTACGCCGGGGCCTGCGGGTCGGACGGCGGGTTCAGGTCGATCGGGAAGTCGCGCTCGGCGGTCACGTGCCAGCCGGCCTCGGTGAGCCGTGGCGCCCAGGCCGAGCCGAGGGTCGGCATCTGCTCGGCGTGCGCGGCGCCGAGCCGGGTCATCATCCGGTCCTCGAAGTCGGCCCCCCCGCGGCCCAGGTCACCCAGGTCCGCGGACAGGAAGCGCAGCGGCTCGGAGAACTCCGCCACCGCGATCAGGCCACCCGGCCGGGTGGCCGCGAGCACGTCGCCCAGCACCGCGGCCGGGTCGGCCATATGGTGCAGCGACATCGAGGCCCAGGTCAGGTCGAGCGTGCCCAGGTCTGGCCAGCCCGCGTCGAGGTCCGCCTCGACCGCGTTGACCCGTGCGGCGAGGCCGCGTCCCGCCGCCTTGTCCCGGAGCTTTCGCAGCGCCTCGGCCGAGATGTCCAGTGCGGCCACCGTCGCGTCGGGAAAGCGCTGGGCCAGGCCGAGCGCGCCGGTGCCGGTGCCCGCGCCGAGGTCGAGCAGCCGGGCGGGGGACAGGGATACCGCCGCGTCGCGCACCCAGTCCAGCGCGGCCGCCCAGTAGTCCCGCAGCACCTCGGCGTCCAGGTCGAGCAGTTCGTCCATCCCGGCATCGGTATTGTGCTCGTGCAGTGCGTGCCCGTCGTGCCCGTGCCCGTGCCCGTGCCCGTCGTGCCCCGTGTGGTCCGCGTGATCATGTGCCTGAGTCATGATGCCTACGCTAGACGCACCTTGCGTAAATGGCATAACATCTTGCCAATGAAGCAAGAAGATGCGCTGGACGCCATCATCCGGGCCCGGATGAGGGGCCTGCGGGAAGCGCACGGCTGGTCGCTGGACGCACTAGCCGCCCGTTGCCACTTGAGTCCTTCGACCCTTAGCCGCATCGAGACCGGGCACCGGCGGATCTCGATCGACCAGCTGGTGCCCATCGCGCGGGCCCTTGGCACCAGCTTGGACCAGCTCGTGGAACCGCCCGACGCCGACGACGTGGTCATCCGGCCCCGGCGCGACATCGGCCACCACGCGGTTACCTGGATGCTGACCCGCGGCGACGAGCCGCACGGCCTCGCCGTGGCCAAGATGCGCATCCTGGCTGACCGGCCCCGGCACGAGCCCCGCGTCCACCCCGGCTACGAGTGGTTCACCGTACTCTCCGGCACCGTCCGGCTGCAGCTGGGCGAGCGGGTCATCCTGGTCGAGGCGGGACAGGCGGCGCAGTTCTCCACCATGTCACCGCACGCGATCACCGCCCAGGACGGCCCGGCCGAGATCATCGTCATCTTCGACCGCGACGGCCGCCGCGCTCACCTCGACGCCCTAGACCTCAGCGCCCCCGAGGAAGAAGAACCGTAGCGTCCGCCCCGGCGTCACGATGAAAACCAGCGGGCCTGCCAAGAGTCCTACCCAAGCGCCCGTAACTGCGGTCACTCTTGTCATATGAGTTCTGGTCGGAATAATACCGCGGAATTTTGATGGTGTTCTGGCGCCCCCAAAGCTCCGCAATGTAAAAAAGCCACGCAGTAATTTCCAGACCAGGAAAAGACGCGTCGAACGTGACGGTCCCGCAAAGGCCGCCAAGTCGCATCAGACTCTTGCGTCACCGGCCGTCCCTGGCCGAGGCGGGATCCGTCGATAGGTGTGCACCGTCCGCTATACCGGCCTAGCCGGTTACCCGACAGGCTCGTCGGCGGCCCGGTAGCGGGGGACGTCGCCAGCGCTGGCCATGGCCAGGCCCCGCCGGACCAGCTCGAAGACGTGGGCGGCGGTCTCGGTGACGGCGCTGATCCGCATCCGGCCGCTGTACTGGTCCCAGGACCGGGACCAGGTCAGCTGGCCCGCCAGGAACCACGGGGTCTCGTCCGGGTTGGCGGCGATCGCGGCCAGCAGCTCGGCTAGCCGCTTCTCGTGGTGGGCGGCGATGTCGTCGACCCGCTCGGCCAGGCCGCGGAACCGCCACTCGTGAGCGGGCATGATCTCGTCCACGTCCAGGTCGCGCACCTTGGCCAGCGAAACGAGGTAGTCGGCCAGCGGTTCGTGGTTCCCGCCCGCCAGCAGCGAGATGTTGGGGGTGATCCGGGGCAGGATGTGGTCGCCGCCGAAGAACCGCCGCGACACCTCGTCGACGAAGCACAGGTGCCCGGGCGTGTGCCCCGGGGTGTGGACCGCCCGCAGCCGCCAGCCGGGCGCGTCGGCCAGGTCGCCGTCGTTCAGGTCCCGGTCCGGTACGCCGATCCGGGTGAAGAGCTCATAGGCCGCCGCCGGTTCCACCGCCGCGGCCGCCTCGTCGGGGGAGGCACCGAGACCGCGCAGGAACTCGGTCTCCTGCGCGGTCAGGTTCTCGGCATCACGCAGCTGGGGGCCGTCGATGATCGCGCGGTCGGCCGGGTGCATCGCGATCCACGCGCCGGACGCGTCGCGCAGCCGCCCGGCCAGCCCGGAGTGGTCCAGGTGCATGTGGCTGACCAGGACCCCGCGGACGTCGGCGGGCGCGGCGCCGATCGCGGTCAGGCCCGCCAGCAGCGACTGCCACGACTCCTCGGCGTTCCAGCCGGTGTCCAGCAGGACCAGGCCGTCGCCGGCCTGGAACGCGTAACTGGACACGTAGCGCAGCGGGTTGTTCGGGATGGGCACGGGGATGGACCACAGATTGCCCGCCAGCTCCTCTACCGGCGGCATGACCCGCTGCCTCCAGGCCTCGAGCTGCTTGGTCCCGGTGACGTCCTGCCCTGCCGGTACAGCGGTCATGCGGTGTTTTCTCCGTACTCGTAGTCCTGCGTCGGCACCTACCCGGCCCGCCCGTAAAGCCGGCCCGCCGGCTTACCCGCCGGTGAACTCCGTGATGGCGGACTCCCAGGCGTCGAGGTCGCGTTCCACCGGCCCGCGCCCGGCCGACGGCAGCCAGTGCAGCACCCGGGTGAACCCCGCCGCGACATACGCCTCGATGGCCTTGGGATCGGCGGGCATGCCGATCACCTGCAGCGACACGGGCCGGTCAGCGCGGGCGCGCAGCTCCGCGGCCCGGTCCAGCACACCGGACGGCGCGTAGTTCGGCAGCCAGCCGTCGCCGAACGCGAGCACCCGGTCGAGCACGGTCGGCCCGTGCCCGCCGACTAGCACCGGCGGGTGCGGCCGCTGGGCGGGCTTGGGCCAGGACCAGATGGGGTCGAACCGGACGAACTCCCCCGAGTAGGACGCCTCGTCCCGGGTCCAGATGGCTTTCATCGCCTCGACCCGCTCCTGCAGCACCCGCATCCGGGTGCGGGGATCGGTACCGTGGTTGGCCATCTCCTCCCGGTTCCACCCGGCGCCGACGCCGAATTCGAACCGCCCGCCGGACAGGTGGTCGACGCTGGCGACCTCCTTCGCGGTGGTGATCGGGTCGCGCTGGATGATCAGGCAGACGCCGCTGCCAACCCGCAGCCGCGACGTCGCGGCCACCGCCGCGGTGGCCGCGACGAACAGGTCGTAGGTGTGCACGTACCGGCGGGGCAGCGGGTCTCCGCCTGGATAGGGGGTGTGCTCGACCGGGATGTGGGTGTGCTCGGGGAAGAACAGAGACTCCTGCCCGCGCTCCTCGGCCAGCCGGGCGAGGTCGCCGGGCCCGATCGCGTCGTGCGTCGGGAACATCGCTACGCCAAATTCCATAGCCTCATTCTGGCCCACGGGCCCGGGCCGGCGACCAGGACACCGGGCGGACGCTGGCCGCGTGCCGTTTCGCCAGGTCCCGGTATACGGCGGGGTTGCCCTCCACCCAGCGGCGCGCGCCCGGCGTGAGTTCCCCGGTGACGCGGGCCGGGACGCCCGCCGCCAGCATGCCGTCGGGCACGTGCATTCCCGGGGGGACCGTCGCGCCCGCCGCGACCAGGGCCCGGCGGCCGATGACGGCGCCGTCCAGCACGGTGGCGCCGTTGCCGATCAGCGCCTCCGGGCCGATCCGGGTGCCGTGCACTACGCAGAGGTGGCCGACGGTGGCTCCCTCGCCGACTTCGCAGGCCAGGTCGCCGCCGCCGTGCAGCACCGAGCCGTCCTGGATGTTGGCCCCCCGGCGCACGATGATCGGCCCGAAGTCGGCCCGGAGCACCGCGCCGTACCAGACCGAGGCGTCGTCTTCCACCCGCACGTCACCGACCAGGGTGGCGGTCGGCGCGATCCAGGCACTGGGGCTGACGAGGGGCTCATGCCCCTCAAAGGAGAACAGCGGCACCAGCCCATGATGCACCAGCGGCCCGGCGGCGGTCTTGCGCGGGCGCTGAATAACCGGTAGCGATAACAGCAGTGGTGCGTACGTGCTCGCTGGCAGGCGAGCGGACAGGGAGGTCCTCATGAGCAGTGCTTACACCTTGATCGTGTACACCAGCCCGGCGGAAGGCCGGGAGGACGACTACAACAAGTGGTACGACGAGGTGCACCTGGCGGAGTTCGCGGCGCTGCCCGGCGTGATCAGCGGCCGCCGGTTCAAGGTGGCCGGGGACAAGCCCGCCCCCTACGCCGCGGTGTACGAGCTGAGCGGCACTCCCGACCAGGTGTTCGCGGCGATGAACGCCAGCATAAAAGACGGCAGCATGCACATGAGCGACGCGATGGATCCCGCCTCGGCCCAGATCGTCACGCTCGCGGCGCGCTGACGCCGGACCCGGCCGGCCCGGCGGAAACGCCCGGGCCGGCCAGGTACTCGCGCACGATGTCGTCGAACGACTGGTCGCCGCGCAGCCCCAGCGCGCCCGCCCGCGGCGTCTCCACCCGGGCGGGCCAGCTGCGGACGATCGCGCCGACCGCCGGGTCGTCGTCCCAGTCGATCAGGTCGCTGGCCGGGTAGCCGGCCACCCGGTCCATGGCGGCCGCCATGGCCGCGGGAGTGGTGGCGAGACCGGGCAGGTTCATCGCGGTCCGGCTGCCCCACTCCGCGTCGCCGGCCGCGGCGGCGCGCAGGATGCCCCGCAGGGTCGCGCTGGGCGAGGCCAGCGCGACCGGGGTGCCGGGCGGCACCGGGCAGCCGGCCCGCAGCCCGGCCAGCGGCTCGCGGATGATGCCGGACAGGAAGCTGGACGCGGCCGCGTTCGGCTTGCCCGGCCGTACCGCAACCGTCATCAACCGCACCGAACGGCCCCGGGCAAAACCCTTACGGCCGTAATCGGCCACCAGTTGCTCGGCGATGAACTTCTGGATGCCGTAACTGGACTGCGGCCGGGGCAGGGTACCGTCGTCCACCGCCGCGTCCGGCCCGTCCGCCTTGGCCAGGGCCGGGTCGGCGCCGAAGACGGCCAGCGAGCTGGAGAAGACCAGCACCGGCGGCTCCGCCTGCCGCCGGGCGTGCTCGAGCACGGCCCGCGTTCCGTCCAGGTTGCCGTGCAGTCCCAGGTCGAAGTCGGCCTCGGCGGCGCCGCTGACCACCCCGGCCAGGTGGAAGATCGCGTCCGCGTCGCCCGCCGACCCGATGACCGCGGCCAGGTCGCCGGTCACCGCGCGCACCCGCGGGTCGGCCGCCACGTCGGGCGGGGGAGCGGCCAGGTCGGCGATAACCAGCTCGCCCACCGGCGCCGGCTCGTTGCCGGCGACTGCGACCGGTCCGGCGAGCAGCCGCCGGGCCAGCAGTGTCCCGATGAACCCGGCCCCGCCGGTGACGATGACCCTGATGGGCACTGGTGCCTCCCGCCCGCCGCCCGGCCGCGGCCGGGCGGCCTCCCCGGTCACGTTACCCGCGACCGCTGTCGGCTTGCCAGGTCCGGCGGCGGCGGCCATGCTGGCCGGGTGACTTCAGCGACGGTACGGGTGGACGGCGGCGAGGTATGGGCCGACGACAGCGGCGGCGACGGGCCGCCGCTGGTCCTGCTGCACCGGGGGTGGGCGACTCGCGGTTCTGGGCACCGGTGCTGCCCGCGCTGACCGCCGCGTACCGGGTGATCCGCTACGACGCCCGCGGGTTCGGGCGCTCGCCCGCCCCGGTGGTCAAGTTCTCGCTCTACGACGACCTGCTGGCCGTGCTGGCCCACTACCGGCTGGACCGGGTCGCGCTGGCCGGCTGCAGCCAGGGCGGCGCCACCGGGCTGGCACTGGCGGTGGAGCAGCCCGCGCGGCTGTCCGCCCTGGTGCTGCTGTGCCCCGGCATCCCCGGCTACCCGTAGCCGGACGAGCCGGACACCGGCGAAAGCGAACTGCAGGCCGAGTACGGCCGCGCGGTCACCGCGGGCGACGTGGACGCGCTGGCCGCCGTCAGTGCCAAGGTGTGGGCGGCAGGCGACGGCGGCATCACCGACGCGGTGCTGGAGCAGCTGCGCTCGGCCGCGCGGGCGGAGCTGGCCAGCGGCGACCTGGAGCAGCCGGTCCCCCCGGCCTGGTAACCGAGGTCATCACCCGGACCCTGGCTCGCGCGCCCGGCTGGTAAGGCGCCCGGCCTGAGTTCGGCTGCGCACGCCTGCAGGTCGTGCAGGGCCGCCGCGGCCTGGAGCGGGAACGGTTCGTCGTTGTCCGCCTTCATCCAGCGCTCAACGGCGACTCTGAAGGCGAGCATCCCCACTTCCGCCCCTAGCCGGGCGGTCAGCTCGTCGGTGCCTCGGGCTTGCAGGGCGGCGCTGATCGACCTGGCGATCCGGGCGTGCTTGAGCAGCCCCCGCTCCTGCAGTTCGCTGTTCGCCGCGACCACCAGCACCCGCTGGGCGGCCTTGACCCGCTGCTGCGAGGTCATCGCGGCCCCGGCGGCCGCGAACGCCGCCTGCAGGCACCCGGTGAGCGTCGCCTCCGGGGAGGCCGCCCGGATGCCGTCGGCGAACAGGCCGGCCAGCACGTCTTCCCCGCCGAAGAGGACCTCCCGCTTGTCGGCGAAGTGCCGGAAGAAGGTGGCCCGGTTCAAGCCGGCCCGGTCCGCGATCTGCGCAACGGTCGTTTCCTCGTACCCGTGCTCGCCGAACAGGGCCAGCGCGGCGGTCTCCAGGCGCTCCCGCGCGTCCGGTGCCCATCTGCTCATCACCACAGTCTAAGCGAGGCGACCGGATCGCATCACTGATCAGCGATGCGACTCAGTCGCATTCTTGTGTTAAGTTGATGCGACCAAATCGCATCACGACCAAGGAGACCTTCATGCGTATCTTCGTCACCGGCGCTTCCGGCTGGATCGGCTCGGCCGTCGTCCCCGAACTCATCCGCGCCGGCCACCAGGTTCTCGGGCTGGCCCGCTCGGACGCCGCCGCCGACGCCGTTACCCGCCTGGGCGCCGAGGTGCGGCGCGGCGACCTGAACGACACCGGCGTGCTGCGGGCCGGCGCCCTCGGCAGCGACGGCGTCATCCACCTGGCCTTCGTCGTGCCCAGCGTGACCGAGGCAGCAACGCGGACCGACGCCCGGGCCGTCGCGACGTTTGCCGCCAGCCTGGCCGGCTCCGGCAAGCCCCTGGTGGTCTCCGGCGCGACGCTGGTGCGGCCCGGACGGCCCGCGACCGAGCGTGACGAGCTCATCGCCGCCGGGCCCGTCGCCGCCCGCATCGCCAACCTGCAGGCCGCGCTGGCTGCCGCCGGCCA
>DASWUW010000113.1:0-5372 GCA_036406335.1 Trebonia sp. | reverse complement strand
GACACGTGCACCACGCCGTCCTGGTGCACGCCGATGTCAACGAACGCCCCGAAGGCGGCCACGTTGGTGACCACGCCCTCCAGCACCATGCCGGGCTCAAGGTCGCCCAGGGTGTGCACGCCCTCGGCGAAGGTCGCGGTCTGGAACCCGGGCCGCGGGTCGCGGCCCGGCTTCTCCAGTTCCCGCAGGATGTCGGTGACCGTGGGCAGGCCGAACGCCTCGTCGGTGAACTCGGCCGGGTCGAGGCCGCGCAGCGTCTGGGCGTTCCCGATGAGCTCGGCTACGCCGACCTCGGTCTTGGCCAGGATGCGGCGCACCACCGGGTAGGCCTCGGGGTGCACGCCGGAGGTGTCCAGCGGGTCGTCGCCGCCGCGGATGCGCAGGAAGCCGGCGCACTGCTCGAACGCCTTGGGGCCAAGCCGGGGCACGTCGCGCAGGTGCTCGCGGGTGGCAAACACCCCGCGCGCGTCGCGGTGGGCGACGATCGCTCCCGCGAGGGAGTCGGTAATGCCGGAGACGCGGGCCAGCAGCGGCCGGGACGCCGTGTTGACGTCCACCCCGACCGCGTTCACCGCGTCCTCGACCACGGCGTCGAGCGAGCGTTCGAGCTTGGTGCCGGTGACATCATGCTGGTACTGGCCCACCCCGATGGACTTCGGGTCGATCTTGACCAGCTCCGCGAGCGGGTCCTGAAGGCGGCGGGCGATGGAGACCGCGCCGCGCAGGGACACGTCCATGTCCGGGAGCTCGCTGCTGGCATAGGCGCTGGCGGAGTAGACCGACGCGCCCGCCTCGGAAACGACGACCTTGGTCAGGCTGAGATCCGGGCTGGCCTTGATCAGGTCAGCGGCCAGCTTGTCGGTTTCCCGGCTGGCGGTGCCGTTGCCGATGGCGATGAGGTCGACGTGGTGCTGCCGGGCGAGGTTCTGCAGGATCACCAGCGACTCGTCCCACTTGTGCTGCGGAACGTGCGGGTAGATGGTGTGGGTGGCGACGGACTTGCCGGTCTGGTCGACCACGGCGACCTTGACTCCGGTGCGGAAGCCCGGGTCGAGACCCATGGTGGCCCGCTGGCCCGCCGGAGCGGCCAGCAGCAGGTCGCGGAGGTTGGCGGCGAAGACGTGGACCGCCTCGGCCTCGGCCGCCTGCCACAGCCGCGTCCGCAGGTCGATGCCGAGGTGGACGAGGATCCGGGTGCGCCAGGCCCAGCGGACCGTGTCGGACAGCCACCGGTCGGCCGGGCGGCCCTGGTCCGCGATGCCGAAACGGTCGGCGACGGGCTGCTCGTAGGACGGCGACAGGCCGGTGCTGCTGGACCCCAGGGCCTCGAATCCCTCGTCGGCCGGGTCGAGGGTGAGGTCGAGCACGTCCTCCTTCTCGGCCCGGAACATGGCCAGCACGCGGTGCGCCTTGAGCTTGCCGAACGGCTCGGCGAAGTCGAAGTAGTCGCTGTACTTCTTGCCGTCCTCTTCCCGGCCCGCACGAACCTTGGCCACCAGGTTCCCCCGGGACCACATGCGCTCGCGGAGTGTCCCGATCAGGTCGGCGTCCTCCCCGAAACGCTCGACCAGGATCGACCGGGCGCCGTCGAGCGCCGTCGCGCCGTCGGTGACGTGCGTGCTCAGGTAGCCTTCGGCGGCCTGCTGCGGGTCGGTGGACGGCTCGCTGATGAGCAGGTCGGCCAGCGGCTCCAGGCCGTTCTCGCGGGCGATCTGGGCCTTGGTGCGCCGCTTGGGCTTATAGGGGAGGTAGAGGTCCTCCAGGCGGGCCTTGGTGTCGGCCGCCTCGAGCTGCCCGCGGAGCTCGTCGGTGAGCTTGCCCTGCTCGCCGACCGAGGCCAGGATGGCCGCCCGGCGCTCCTCCAGCTCCCGCAGGTAGCGCAGCCGCTCGTCCAGGGTGCGCAGCTGGGCGTCGTCAAGCGTGCCGGTGACCTCCTTGCGGTACCGGGCGATGAACGGCACGGTCGCTCCGCCGTCGAGCAGTTCGACGGCGGCCGAGACCTGGCGGTCGCGCACGGCGAGCTCGGCGGCGATCCGCTTGATGATGCCGGCCGCGGTGGCGGCCGGGTCGGCGGTCACCGCCGCGGTAATGGCCGGCGCGGGGCTGGCCGGCGCGGGGCTGGCCTGCTCGGTGGTCTGCTGGGTCACGATCGGGTAGGGCCCTTCCTGGCGGACGGTACTCTGGCCGAGCCTACTGGGCGGGAGAAAATCAAGCGGCCGGGTCCCCGGCGCTCAGTACAGTTGGTGCATGACCGATTCCTACCCGCAGCCGCGCGCTGCCGCCGTGCCCGACAAGCCCGCCCTGGACGGACTTGAGGCGGTATGGAGCGTACGGTGGGAAGAGGGTCAGGTATACCGGTTCGACCGGACCCGGCCGCGGTCCGAGGTGTACGCCATCGACACCCCGCCGCCTACCGTGTCCGGGTCGCTGCACGTCGGGCACATTTTCTCCTACGCCCACACCGACAGGCTGGCCCGCTACCGGCGGATGAACGGCAAGACGGTCTTCTACCCGCTCGGCTGGGACGACAACGGCCTGCCGACCGAGCGGCGGACGCAGAATGTCTTCGGCGTGCGCTGCGACCCGTCCGTGCCCTACGACCCGTCCTTCGAACCGCCGGCGGCAGGGGACGGGCCGGGTGGGAAACGGGCGGGATCGGGCGGGAAAAAGCCAGACATCGGGGTGTCCCGGCCCAACTTCATCGAGCTCTGCGAGCGGCTCACCGCGCAGGACGAGCGTGCCTTCGAGGACCTGTGGCGCCGGGTCGGCCTGTCGGTGGACTGGTCGCTGCTCTACACCACGATCAGCGACGACTCCCGGCGCGTGTCGCAGCGGGCGTTCCTGCACAACCTGGCCCGGGGCGAGGCCTACCGGGCCGAGGCGCCGACACTGTGGGACGTGACTGACCAGACCGCGGTCGCGCAGGCGGAGCTGGAAGACCGGGACTACCCGGGCGCGTTCCACCGGATCTCCTTCCACGGTCCCTCCGGGCCGGTCTGGATCGAGACCACCCGGCCGGAGCTGCTGCCCGCCTGCGTGGCGCTGGTGGCGCACCCGGACGACCCGCGGTACCAGCCGCTGTTCGGCACGACGGCGGCGACGCCGGTGTTCGGCGTGGAGGTGCCGGTGCTGGCGCACCCGCTGGCGGAGCCGGACAAGGGGTCCGGCATCGCGATGGTGTGCACCTTCGGCGACCTGACCGACGTGACCTGGTGGCGTGAGCTGAACCTGCCTACCCGGGCGATCATCGGGCGCAGCGGGCGGCTGCTGCCCGCACCGCCTCCCGGGGTGCCCGCGGGGCCGTACGCCGAGCTGGCGGGCAAGACCGTGTTCAGCGCCCGGGCGCGGATGGCGGAGCTGCTGCGGGACAGCGGCGACTCCGGCGGAGAGCCCCGGCCGGTCACCCGGCCGGTGAAGTTCTACGAGCGGGGCGACCGGCCGCTGGAGATCGTCACCTCGGGCCAGTGGTACATACGGAACGGGGGGAGAGATGCCCGGGTCCGTTCGGCGCTACTGGAGCGGGGACGGGAGCTGAGCTGGCATCCAGCCCATATGCAGGTGCGCTACGAGAACTGGGTGGGGGGCCTGGCGGGCGACTGGCTGATCTCGCGGCAGCGGTTCTTCGGAGTGCCGTTCCCGGTGTGGTACCCGCTGGACGACGCGGGCGAGCCGGTGTACTCGGCGCCGGTCGTGCCGTCAGAGGACCTGCTGCCGGTCGACCCGGCCGCCCAGCCCGCCCCCGGCTACACCGAGTCGCAGCGCGGGGTGCCCGGCGGGTTCACCGGGGACCCGGACGTGATGGACACCTGGGCCACCTCGTCGCTGACGCCGCTGATCGCGGCGGGCTGGGGCACCGACGACGACCTGTTCGCGCGGGTGTTCCCGATGGACCTGCGCCCGCAGTCGCACGAGATCATCCGGACCTGGCTGTTCTCCACGGTGACGCGGGCGCACCTGGAGTTCGGCGAGCTGCCCTGGACGGACACGGCCATCTCGGGGTGGATCCTCGACCCCGACCGGAAGAAGATGTCGAAGTCCAAGGGCAACGTGGTGCTGCCCACCGACCTGCTTGACCAGTACGGCGCGGACGCGGTGCGGTACTGGGCGGCGCACGGGCGGTACGGGGTGGACACCGCGTTCGACGCCGGGCAGCTCAAGGTCGGCCGCCGGCTGGCGATCAAGATCCTCAACGCGTCCAAGTTCGTGCTGTCCCTGGACGGCCCGGTCGGGCCGGTGACGTCACCGGTAGACCGGTCGCTGCTGGCCGCGCTGCGCTCCGCGGCCCGGGAGGCCACCGCCGCCCTGGAGGCCTACGATCACGCCGGGGCCATCGAGGCGGCCGAGCGGTTCTTCTGGATGTTCTGCGACGACTACCTCGAGCTGGTGAAGACGCGGGCCTACGGGGAAGACGGGGGCTCTGACGAGGGGGGCGCGTCGGCCCGGGCCGCGCTGCGCGAGGCGCTGAACGTCGTGCTGCGGCTGTTCGCGCCGTTCCTGCCGTTCGTGACCGAGGAAGTGTGGTCGTGGTGGCAGGAGGGATCGGTGCACCGGGCCGCCTGGCCGGCGGGTGACCTCCCGTCAGCCGACGCGGGCCCGGCCGGCGATCCCGCCGTGCTGGCGACCGCGGCGGCCGTGCTGGGCCAGGTGCGCAAGGCCAAGACGGAGGCGAGGCTGTCCATGCGGGCCGAGGCGGCCCGGGTGGTCGTGCACGGGCCGGACGCGGACGCGGTGCGGGCCAGCGAGCCCGACCTGCGGGCGGCGGGCAACATCGCCGACTTCGCGTTCGTCCCCGCGCCGGACGGGGTGCTGAGCACGGAGGTCACGCTGGCCGAGCCGGTCGCGTCCTGACGCGGTTAGCGGGGCAGCCGGGGCAGCGGGCCGGTAGGCAGCCGCGGGGCCGGGCCGGTCGACGCCAGCCGCGGCAGCGGCCCGGTCACCGGACCGAAGCGGAGGACTACGCGCTCGCTGACCAGCTGGTAGCCGAGCCGCCCGCCCCAGCGCTCCTGCCGTCCCTTGTCCGCGATCATCACCATCTCGGTGACCCGGCCCCCCGCCGCGGCGCCCCCCAGCAGGCCGCGCGGACCGCCGAGGGTGTCGCCGAGCGTGCCGCCGGACAGCACGGCCCGGCTGACCGCCAGCGTCACCGCGGAGGCGTAGCCGCGGCCGCGGCGCTCCGCCGGGGTGAACAGCAGGCTGATCCGGACGGTCCCGGCGACGGGACGGGTCAGCGCGGTCAGCGCGGCCGGCTGGTAACCGGTTTCCCCGGCCGGTCCGGGGTCCCGGTGACACCCGGCCGGGCGGAAGAGCTTGGTCCCGGCGGGCCGGCCGGACCGCAGCGGGACCTCCCACAAAACGGCGCCGCCATAGCTGAC
>DASWUW010000112.1:0-6439 GCA_036406335.1 Trebonia sp. | reverse complement strand
CACGTCGTAGGGCAGGATGGTGGCCGCCGACCGCGGGACGCGGCTGATGGCGGCGGCGATCTTGTCGGCCGTACGGTCGTGCAGCAGGCGGCCGAGCAGCGGCGAGTAACTGCGGCGGGGCAGGATCACCGTGACGTGGGTGCCGGGGTCCTCGATCTCCCGCTCGGCCAGGTCGGTGGCCGCCTTGGTGAGGCGGCGGTCCGGGACGTCGATGAAGTCGAGGGCCACGCCGCGGTCGGCCCGGGTCCACTTCTCCCGCAGCCGCTCCGCCCGCACGCTGTCGATGACGAAGTGCACCGCGCGGATCTGGGTGGGGCGCATCGACCGGGCGTAGCGCAGCGCGGCCAGCGTGGCCAGGTCGAAGCTGTCCACGAAGACGAAGACGACGCGCCGCGAGTAGTGCGGCGGAGGCGGCGGCTGGGCACCGGTGATCGTGTCCAGCACCTCGGCCTCGGCCCGGTACTCGGTGTTCAGCCGGATCAAGGCCGGCACCAGGATCGCGAACAGCACCAGGACCACCCAGGCGCCCTCGGTGAACTTCACCACCGCGAAGATGGTGACGACGATCAGCGACAGCAGCCCGGCCGAGAAGTTGACCACGAACTTGGCCCGCCAGCCCGTCTCCCGGCGTCCCCAGTGATACTTGGCCATGCCGAAGCCCGCCATCGTGAACGCGGTGAACACGCCGATGGCGTACAGCGGCACCAGGTTGTTCACGTCGGCGTCCTTGATCACCAGCAGTGCGACCGAGGTGACGGCGAGCACGATGATCGCGTTGGAGAACACCAGCCGGTGCCCGCGCTTGAGCAGCCAGCGGGGCAGGAACGAGTCGCCCGCCACGTAACTGGTCAGGAACGGGAAGCCGTTGAAGCTGGTGTTGCCGCCGGTGTAGAGGATCAGCATGGTTGCCACCTGCACCAGCAGGAACAAGGCTTGGCCGGCGAAGCTGTGGCCGAAGACGATCTTGGCTTCCTGGGACAGCACGGTGGGGTAGCCGGCCAGGTACGGGCTGGCGTGCGTGGCGTGCGCGATCCAGCCGATGCCCGCCACCAGGACGCCGAGGATGGCCGCCTCGGCCATGAGGACCTTGCGGGCGTTCCTGCCTTCCGGCGGGTTGAAGGCGCCCACCGCGTCGCTGACCGCCTCGATGCCGGTCAGCGAGGCCCCGCCGTTGGCGAAGGCCCGCAGCAGGGTGAGGATCATCGCGCCGGTGAGGATCCCCTCAGTGCCGGGACCGATCGTGTAGAGGCCGTGCATCGTGTTCACGTCGTATACCGGCAGGTGGCCGAAGGCCTCGCGGACCAGGCCGACCACGATCATCAGGATCACCGCGCCGGAGAACAGGTAGGTGGGCACGGCGAACGCCTTGCCCGCCTCCTTGAGGCCGCGCAGGTTGCCGAAGCACATCAGCACGACCACGCCGACGCAGATTTCCAGCTTGTACGGGCCGATGGAGGGAAACGCGGACGCCACCGCCGCGGTGCCCGCCGCGATCTGCACCGCCACCGTGACCACGTAGTCGATCAGCAGCGCCACCGCGCAGATCTGCGCGATGCGCGGGCCGAAATTGTCCCGCGCCACCACGTAGGAGCCGCCCGGCCTGATGTAGACCATGACGACCTCGCGGTACGACAGCACCACGAGCACCATCACGAACAAGATGACCAGAGTCATCGGAAGGATCAGGTTGAACGCGGCCAGGCCCGCCGCCGGCAGCAGCGCGATGAGGATTTCCTCGGTGCCGTAGGCCGAGGAGGAGATGCCGTCGGGCGACAGCACGCCCAGGGCGAGCGGCTTGGACAGCCGCTGCTCGCCCAGCTGGTCATTGACCAGCGGCGGTCCCAGCAGCTTGGTCTTCGCCGTGTACCAGAAGGAGTCTGGCTGGGTAACGTGCTGCTGGCGGGCGGCCTGGCGGTTACCCTGGCCACCGCTCCCGTCAAGCGTTACCGCAGGCTTGGGCATGGCCACCACTGCGCCTTTCCTAGTGAAACGTGCCGGTACTTCTTACCATGCTTGTCTATGTAAGAAAGACGACCCGCAAGTGGATACCCAGTCCGGCCCATATTCACCCGCAGCAGACACACGAGACCCGCCTCTCTCGCGGGACGGGGAACGGGGAATGTCCCGCCCCGTCCCGGGTAGCAATACAACCGGCCTGGGAGGTCAACCATGACAAAGGTGTCGGTTCGTTCCTTGCTCGGGGTGACCGCGGTGCTGGCGCTGGTGGCGCTGGGCGCGGTGCCCGCCGTGAGCGCAGCCACTTCCGCCGTCGCGGCGACCGCGGCGCCGCCGTACAGCTGCGCCCCCAACGGGCCGCCCGGCAGCCAGACCGTGTACGGGACGTTCGGCGACGCCAGCGTGATCGGCTGGGAAGGAAACAGCCAGGCGGTGACGGCCTGCCTGGGCGGCAGCTTCTGGGTCGACACCAGCGGCCCCGGCGGCGGCCCGGGCAGCGCCAGCACCGCGGCGGTGACCGGGACCACCTACGGCTACGGCGTCTACCACGACAGCGCCACCACCTGGACCAACGCCGGCGGCTACCTGCCCGCCCTGGTGACGGCCTTCCACTCCGGCGGCGCCACCGTCTCGATCACCAACTTCGGCGACCAGGTGAGCATCGGCGGGCACGCCTACGTGGTCATCTACAGCCGGGTCGCGGTGTCCAACCCGACCGGCGCCCCGGTCACCGTCGACCCGCAGCCCTCGGCCGGCCTCATCGCGCTGAATAAGGCGCCGGACACGGTGGCGCCGCACACCACCGTGAACCACGACTACGCGGTCCCGGCGGACAAGTTCGGCGGCCGCTACGCCTATCCCGCCAGCGGCGCGCTGGCGGTCGCGGGCGGCTTCGGCCAGCACTTCGCGCACATGCGGGCCTACTGGAACGGCCAGCTGGCCGCGATCGCCCAGATCACCGCGCTGCCCGACCAGAGCCTGATCAACGCGTACCGGACCGGATTCATCTACACCCAGATCATCCGGGCCGGGGACAAGCTCAAGACCGGTGCCAACGGCTACGACCAGGAGTTCAGCCACGACGTCATCGGGATCCTGGCCAACCTGTTCACCCAGGGCTATACCGCCGGGGCACACGCGCTGCTCGACCGGGCCCGGTTCGTCACCGGCACCCAGACTCAGTACGACGACGGCGTGTGGACCTATCCCTGGATCTGGGCCGTCTACCTGCTCAAGACCGGCGATCTCAGCTTCGTCAAGGCCAACTTCGCCGCCGCGGGCCCGGCCGGGACGACCGAGCCCAGTATCAAGGACACCGCCCGCCTGATCGCCGCCGACCGCAAGGGGCCGGGCGGGATCATGGAGCAGACCAACGACATCGACGCTAACGGCTACTGGACCATCGACAACTACGAGGCGCTGATGGGCCTGTGGTCCTATCACTGGCTGGCCCAGAAGGTCGGCAGTGCCAGCGAGGCGAGCTGGGCCGCGGCGCAGTACGCCAGCCTCCTCAAGGCCGTGAACAAGACACTGGACGCCACCATCTCGGCTAATCACCTGAACTACCTGCCGTGCTCGATGACCGAGCCCAACACCAGCAACCGCTGCGTCAACGCGGAGGACGCCAACTGGGCGGCGCCGTTCCTGTTCGGCCGCTGGGCCTGGGACGGTTACCTGTTCGGCGCGCCGGTGTCCGGCCCCGGCAGCAGCCTGATCGACGCGACTTACCGCTACGGGTTCGCCCGGCTGGCCGGGAAGCTGCCCGCCGGCACCTTCGGCGGCTACCCGACCCAGTACTACAGCACCGCCTACAACGCGGGATACGGCGAATGGGGCCTGGCCAGCCAGGACTACCGGGACCAGGGCATCTTGGCTTACGAGTTCATGGTCAGCCACTCCCAGAGCGGCCCCTACTCCTGGTGGGAAAGCCTGCAGTTCCCCAACCCCGGCTCGCCCTGGACCGGAACCCATCCCGAGGCCGGGAACGGCTCGTCCCCGCACGCCTGGGGCATCGCCAACGCGAACCTGACCCTGCTGGACTCGCTGGCCGCCCAGCGGTCCGACGGTTCCCTGGTGGTGGGCCGGGGCGTGCCGGACTCCTGGGTGCGCGGCGGCCAGGTCATCAGCCTGGCCCACTTCCCCACCACCGGCGGCAGGCACACCGGGCTGACCATCCGGACCAGCGGGCGCAGCGTCACGCTCACCCTGTCCGGCGACCGGCCGTCCGGTCCGGTGCTGTTTCAGCTGCCCGCGTTTACCGGCAACATCGCCCGCGCCAGCGCGGGCACGGTCGACCGTAAAACCGGCACGGTCACCCTGGCCCCGTCTGTCCGCTCGGTCACCGTGCAGCTCACCCAGCCCGAGTAGGCCGGCCGGCCCTGAGTCCAGGCAGCAAAAAGAGCCAGTCCGATGAAGGGCTGGCTCTTTGCTGTTGCTCTGGTCGGAGCGGCAGAGGATAGGGGATTCGAACCCCTGAGGGCTTTCACCCAACACGCTTTCCAAGCGTGCGCCCTAGGCCACTAGGCGAATCCTCCGTGGCGTAGCTTACCGGATCCGGCGGCCCGCTGGCGCCGTCCGCGGTTACCTGGTTCTGGCGGCGAAAAGTCGGGGCAACGGGCCCGAGCGGTGCCGGGGTTGGCTAGACTACCAATCGACCCCCCGTGTGGCGTTATCTCGCCAACCCCCCCAGGGCCGGAAGGCAGCAAGGGTACGCGTGCTCTGACGGGTGCGCGGGGGGTCCTTCCTATTCCTAGGATGGGGTCATGGCGGCAGACTCCGGGGCGACCGGACCCAGCGGAGGCAAGGCCCGCGGTCAGTCTCTGGCCCTGTACCGCAAGTACCGCCCCGCCACCTTCGCCGAAGTCCGCGGTCAGGATCACGTCACCGACCCGCTCCGCCAGGCCCTGCGCAGCGGCCGGATCAACCACGCTTACCTGTTCAGCGGCCCGCGCGGCTGCGGTAAGACGTCCAGCGCCCGCATCCTGGCCCGCTCCCTGAACTGCGTCAACGGCCCCACCCCGGACCCCTGCGGCGTCTGCGACTCCTGTGTCGCGCTGGCTCCGTCCGGTCCGGGCAGCATCGACGTGATCGAGATCGACGCGGCCAGCCACGGCGGCGTGGACGACGCCCGCGACCTGCGCGAGCGCGCCTTTTACGCCCCGGTCGCGGGCCGCTACAAGATCTACATCATCGACGAGGCGCACATGGTGACCCAGCAGGGTTTCAACGCCCTGCTCAAGCTGGTCGAGGAACCGCCGCCGCACCTCAAGTTCATCTTCGCCACCACCGAGCCGGACAAGGTCATCCCGACGATCCGGTCGCGGACGCACCACTACCCGTTCCGGCTCATGCCGCCCTCGGTGATGCGTGACCTCACCGAGGAGATCCTCCGCTCCGAGAGCGTCGCCTTCGACCCGGCGGTGCTGCCGCTGGTGGTGCGGGCAGGCGGCGGCTCGGCGCGGGACACGCTGTCCATACTGGACCAGCTGCTGGCCGGCTCGGACGAGGCCGGGCTGAGCTACGACCGGGCGGTCTCGCTGCTCGGCTACACCGACGCCAGCCTGCTCGACGAGATGGTGGACGCGTTCGCGGCAGAGGACCGGGCGGCGGTATTCCGCGCGGTGAACCGGGTCATCGAGGGCGGGCACGAGCCGCGCCGCTTCGCCCTCGACATGCTGGACCGGTTCCGTGACCTGATCGTGCTCGCCTCGGTGCCCGACGCGATCGATACCGGGCTGCTGGACGTGCCCCCGGACCGGGCCGAGGCCCTGCGCGGCCAGGCCGGGCGGTACGGGCTGGCGTCGCTGACCCGCGCCGCGGATATCGTCGCCGTCGGCCTGGACCAGATGCGCGGGGCCACCTCGCCGCGGCTGCTGCTCGAGCTGATGTGCGCGCAGGTGCTGCTGCCCGCCGCCGCCAGCGACGAGCGGTCACTGCTAGCCCGGCTGGAACGACTCGAGGCGGGCGCGAGCCGGCCGGCCGCCGTCCGGCAGCAAGACGAGCCGGATCATCCCGAACGAGCCCGGCCGACTCCGGCCCCGCAGCCGTCTCCCCCGGCCGCCCCGGCCCAGGACCCGGGCCAGAGCGTCGCCTACCAGCCGCCCGCCCCGGCCGCCGAGCGGCCCGCACCCGTGCAGCCCGCACCCGTGCAGCCCGCGCCCGTACCAGCGCAGCCGTCGGCCGCGGCTCCCGTATCCCCTGAGCCGCCGCCCGCACCCACACCCGCGCCCGCCGCCACGGTGGCGCCCGCCGCCCCGCGCGGTTCGGTGTCCCTTGACCTGATCCGGCAGGCCTGGCCCACCGTGGTCGACGCGGTCAAGGCCAAGGGCCGGGTGGCCTGGATGGTCATCAGCCACGCGAGCGTAGCCTCGTTCGACGACGGGGTGCTCACTCTCCGCTTCCCCCGGCAGGGCGACGTCAAGGGCTTCCAGGGCGGCAAGTACGAGGACCTGCTCAAGCAGGTGCTCAACAGCATGTTCGGCGT
>DASWUW010000111.1:0-7883 GCA_036406335.1 Trebonia sp. | reverse complement strand
CTGCGGCTCGAGGATGTCGTCAGCGTGCTTGGCGCCGGCACCGGAATCCAAGCGGTCCACTTCGAGGACCGGCTGCCGCCGGAGGAGACGCGCGGCCGCCTCGGCGGGAAGGTCCTTGTCCCGACCGGGCAGCACATCGAGACGCTTCAAGCCGCCCGCCGCGCCGCCGACGGGCACGGCGTGCCGTCGCTGATCATGGCGCGGACCGCGGCGGACTCGGCGACCCGGCTGGCATCGGACGCCGACGAGCGGGACCACGAGTTCCTGACCGGCGAGCGGACCGCGGAGGGCTACTACCGGGTGCGGCCCGGCCTGTACGCGTGCGCCACCCGCGGGCTCGCGTTCGCGCCCTACGCCGACCTGCTGTGGCTGGAGACCTCGACGCCGGACCTGGCCGCGGCCCGCGCGTTCGCGGACATCATCCACTCGCAGTACCCGGATCAGCTGCTGGCCTACAACTGGTCGCCGTCATCGGACTGGCCGGCGCGCCTGGACGACGGGCCGGTCACCCGGTTTCAGCGGGAGCTGGCGGCACTGGGCTACCGCTTCCAGTGCGTCACCCCGGCCCGGGCCCGGGCCCGTGACGAGCCGGTGCTCGAACTCGTCCGCGGCTAGTCAGGCGGTGACGGCCTTCGCCTCCCGCCGGCGGCGGTGCAGGATGGGCTCGGTGTAGCCGTTGGGCTGGGCCGCGCCCTCGAAGATGAGGTCGGCGGCGGCCTGGAAGGCGATGCTGGCGTCGAAGTCCGGTGCCATCGGGTGGTAGCCGGGGTCGCCTGCGTTCTGCGTGTCCACGACGGCCGCCAGCCGCCGCAGGCTCTCACTGACCTGGTCCCTGGTGATCACCCCGTGGCGCAGCCAGTTGGCCAGCAGCTGGCTGGAGATGCGCAGGGTGGCCCGGTCTTCCATGAGGGCGACGTCGTGGATGTCGGGCACCTTGGAGCAGCCGATACCCTGGTCGACCCAGCGGACCACGTAGCCGAGGATGGACTGGACGTTGAGGTCGGTCTCGTTCTGCCGGTCCTCCTGCGACCAGCCGGCCGGGTCGGCGAGCGGGAGGCGGAGCATGTCGTCCAGTGACGCCGGCGTCCGGCGGGCCAGTTCCTCCTGCCGCTGACGGACGTCGACCTGGTGGTAGTGCAGGGCGTGCAGGGTCGCGGCGGTGGGGGAGGGGACCCAGGCGGTGGAGGCGCCCGCCTGCGGGTGGGCGATCTTCTGGGCCAGCATGTCCGCCATCAGGTCGGGCATGGCCCACATGCCCTTGCCGATCTGGGCGTGCCCGATCAGGCCGTGCGCGAGGCCGGCGTCCACGTTGCGGTCCTCGTAGGCGAGGATCCACGGCTGCGTTTTCATGGCCGCCTTGCGCACCACCGGCCCGGCTTCCATCGAGGTGTGAATCTCGTCGCCGGTGCGGTCGAGGAAGCCGGTGTTGATGAACACGATCCGGTCCCGGGCCGCGTAGATCGCGGCGGCGAGGTTGGCTGACGTGCGCCGTTCCTCGTCCATCAGGCCGACCTTGAGCGTATTCGGCGCCAGCCCGAGCAGCGCTTCCACCCGGGAGAACAAGGTGACGGTAAAGGCCATCTCGTCCGGGCCGTGCTGCTTCGGCTTGACGATGTAGACCGATCCGGTCCGGCTGTTGGCCAGCGGGGCGCCGGCCCGCAGGCCGCCCGCGGCGGCGAGGCTGGTGATGACGGCGTCCAGGATGCCCTCGAAGACCTCCGCCCCCTCGGCGTCGAGGACGGCGTCCGTGGTCATCAGGTGGCCGACGTTCCGGACCAGCAGCATCGACCGGCCGGGCCGGGTGAGCGGGCCGCCCGCCGGGCTGGTGTAGCTGCGGTCGGGCTCCAGGCGGCGGGTAAAGGACCGGCCGCCCTTCTCGACCGGGGCGCTCAGCTCGCCGGTGTTGAGCCCGAGCCAGTTGCGGTACGCGGCGACCTTGTCCTCGGCGTCCACCGTGGCGACGGAGTCCTCGAAGTCGACGATGGTGGTCACGGCGGACTCGGCCAGCACGTCCTGGATTCCGGCCGGGTCGGTTGACCCGATCACCCCGGTGCGGTCGATGACGAGCTCGAGGTGCAGGCCGTGATGGGACAGCAGCACGCCCGACGGCGCGGCCGGGTCGCCGGTATAGCCGGCGAAGGCCCCCGGCTCGGCCGGGCTGGCCGGTCCCGCCGGGGTCTGCGCGACGAGGCCGCCGGAGGTGACGCTGTAGGCGGTGACGTCGCGGTGGGACGCGCCCGCCAGCGGCACCGCCTGGTCCAGGACGCCCCGCACCGCGTCGATGACCCGCTGGCCCCGGACCTGGTTGTAGGCCCCGGCCCGGGTCGCCCCGTCGGTTTCCGGGAGGGCGTCGGTGCCGTAGAACGCGTCGTACAGCGATCCCCAGCGCGCGTTGGCCGCGTTGATCGCGAAGCGGGCGTTGGTCACCGGGACGACGAGCTGCGGTCCCGCCACCGACGCGATCTCGGGATCGACCCCTTCGGTGCCGACCAGGAACGGTCCCGGGTCGGGGACCAGGTAGCCGATCTCCTCGAGGAACGCCCGGTACTTGACGGCGTCGAGCGGCTGCCCGGCGTTCGCCCGGTGCCAGGAGTCGATCGCGGCCTGCAGCTCGTCGCGCCGCCGGAGCAGGGCCCGGTTGGCCGGCGTGAGGTCGGCGACCAGGTCCCCCACTCCCGACCAGAACGCGCTCTCGTCCAGCCCGGTCCCGGCCGCGGGCAGGGCCTCGTCCGCGACGAACCGGTACAGGGCCGCAGCGACCTGCAGTCCGCCTGCCTGAATGCGGTCAGTCACGTCGCTGCCTCCGTGGGTCGGGCGCCGTCCGCGCCGTGAATTTCGTATGGTGGAATTGCTTGATCGTATGGTGGAATACTCTAGGAAGATAGGCTCCGCTGCCCGCCGACGTCAAGTGGGCGCGGCGGACCTGAGGATGCCCAGGCGGGGAGGTGCGGGTTGACCGGAATCAAGCCCGCTGACGGCGGCGTGCAGTCGGTGCACCGGGCGCTCGACGTACTGGAGGCGCTCGCCGCGGCGGGCGGGACCGCGAGCCTGGGCGACCTCGCCGCCGCCTGCGGCCTGCCCGCGCCGACCCTGCACCGGCTGGCGGGCACCCTCGCTGACCGCGGGTACCTGCGGCGGCTGCCCGACCGCCGCTACAGCCTCGGCTCCCGCCTCGTCCCGCTCGGCGCGGACGCGCACGCGCTGCTCGGCGGGCGGGCGCTGCCGGTGCTGCGCGGGCTGGCCGAGCTGACCGGGGAGTCGGCCAACCTGGCGGTGCTGACCCAGGGCCGCGCCGAGTACGTGGCCCAGGCCCCGGGCCGGCACACGATGCGGACCTTCACCGAGGTCGGCAACCGGGTCGCCCTGTACTGCACCGGCGTCGGCAAGGCCCTGCTGGCCGCCGTCCCGCCCGCCCAGGCCAGCCAGCTGATCGGCGCCGCCCCGCTGGCCGCCCTGACGGCCAGCACCATCACCGACCCGGCCGCCCTGCAGGCCGAGATCGCCCTGACCCGCGCCCGCGGTTACGCCCTGGACGAGGGCGAGATGGAGACCGGCGTCCGCTGCGTCGCCGTCGGCCTGCCCGGCGCTGCCCCCCTGGCCATCTCGGTGTCGGGCCCGGCGGCGCGCATGACCGACGACCTCATCGCCGCCGCCGTGTCCGCGCTCCGCACCGCCGCGGACCAGTTGCGGTTCCACCTCGCCTGACCCTGGCGGCGACGGCGCCGGTTCTTGTCGGCCAGCGCGGTATGCGCGGCCCGGCGCTGGGACCGGCTCGTGGCCTGGTAGATGGCGGCAGCAGCGACGGGGGCAGCCTGCCGGCGGCGGGCTGCCCGGCCCGCACGGACCTGGCCGGGAGCCCGGACCCGGTCCACCTCGGCTTCGCCGCGCACTTGCTGGTGGCCTGCGACGGGGTAATTCCTCCGGGTGCCGGGAATCTGTAGGATGTCTTCCGGAGTTCGAATGCCATCAGGAGACATGCCCGCCGCCGCCCCGCCGCGCCGTCGCTTGCCCGGTGACGTCCCCTTGTCGCGCATTTGCGGTCACCTGCTGCGGCGAAGTCAGCAGGTACACAACCTGCTCTGGGTCCAGGAGTTCGCGAACGACCTCACGAGCCCGCAGTTCGGTGTCCTTGCGGTGCTGGCGGCTCGCCCGGGGGTTGATCAAGCTCAGCTCGGCGAGCTGGTGTCCCTCGACAAATCGTCCGTCGCCGACGTCGTGGCCCGGCTCGCCGGGCGGATGTGGGTGTCGAGGCAGCGCGATCCGGGAGACGCGCGGCGTAACGTCCTCGCGCTGACGCCGGCGGCCGCTGTCGCGTTCCGCTACCTGGCGCCGACGTCGCAGCGGGTCCAGGAACGCGTCCTGGCCCCCGTGCCGGCCGGCGACCGCGACCGTTTCCTCCAGGGCCTGCGCGTCGTCGCGCGGTTCGAAGCGCCGCCCGGCCGGTCGCGGGGCGCGGGGGCGGCGTCGGACAACGACGTGCCGGGGCACCTGATCCGGCGGGCCCAGCGCGTGCATACCGCCTGCTGGGCCGAGGTTTTCGACCGGGAGCTGACCGGGCCGCAGTACGCTGCCCTCTACGTCCTCGCCCGGTGGCCGGACATCAACCAGCGGCAGCTCGGCGACGCGGCAGGTCTCGACAAGTCGACCGCCGCCGACATCCTGGACCGCCTCGAGCGCCGGGGATGGGTAGTCAGGAGCCGGGATCCGGCCGACGGGCGCGGCAAGCTGCTGGCGCTGAGCGACGGGGCCGCCGGGCTGGCCGGCGACCTGGCCCTGCGGGTCGCCCAGGTCCAGGACGCGCTGCTGGCGCCGCTCGCACCCGCCGTACGGGAGGAGTTCCTCCGCGTCCTCGCGCTGGTGGCGTATGCCGGAGAGCCGCCCCCGGCCCTCGGCTGACCGAGCTGAAAGTCGTGCTTGCCGCGTCGGCGCACCGCGTTTACAATTGCTCCGTATACGTAGTATCGACTGGACTGACTAGACTGACGCGAGTTTCGTCACGTCGGAAGGCCGCCAGGGGCCCATCGCGAGCGCGGAGGAAACGGCATGCAATTCCACCAGAATGGGTTCCGGGTCGGCGATCCCGGGGTGCTGCCGTCCGCGGCCGGTGCCGGACCACCCGCCGGACTGCCGGACACGGTCGACGTGCTGATCGTTGGCTGCGGGCCCGCCGGGCTCGTGCTGGCCGCGCAGCTCGCGGTGTTCCCGGAGATCAGGATCCGGATCGTGGAGCGCAGGGGCGGCCCCCTCGAGTTCGGTCAGGCCGACGGCGTCGCCTGCCGGACGGTGGAGATGTTCGAAGCGTTCGGGCTGAGTGACCGGCTGCTCCGCGAGGGTTACTGGGTTAACGAGACGGTGTTCTGGGGGCCGGACGAGGCGGACCGCTCCCGGATCGTCCGTACCGGGCGCATTCAGGACGTCGAGGACGACCTGTCGGAGTTCCCCCACCTGATCCTCAACCAGGCCCGGATCCACCAGCACCTGCTCGATAAGATGCGCAACTCGGCGAGCCGGCTCGTCCCCGACTACGGCCTCGAGGTCGTGGACGTCGAGGTGGGGGACGGGGAGTACCCGGTACTGGTCACGCTCTCCCGCGCAGGCGCCGGCGCGGACGGCGGCACCGGTCTGGTGCGCGTGCGGGCGCGGTACGTCGTCGGCTGCGACGGCGCGCGCAGCCGGGTGCGCGAGGCGACCGGGCAGAAACTGGAAGGCGATTCGGCGAACCAGGCGTGGGGCGTGATGGACGTCCTGGCCGTCACCGACTTCCCGGACATCCGGTTCAAGGCCGCGATCAAGTCGACCAGCGGCAACATCATCGTCCTGCCCCGGGAGGGCGGCTACCTCGTCCGCTGCTACATCGAGCTCGGTGAGCTGGAACCCGGTGAGCGGGCCGGGTCGCGGAACCTGACGTTCGACTCGCTCCTGGAGACGGCGCGCCGCATCATTCATCCGTACACGATCGATGTCCGCGAGGTCGCGTGGTGGTCGGTGTACGAGATCGGGCAGCGGCTGGCGGCCCGGTTCGACGACGCCGCCCCGGGTTCCGGCCGGGAACCGCGGGTCTTCATCGCCGGCGACGCCTGCCACACCCATTCCCCCAAGGCGGGGCAGGGGATGAACGTGTCGATGCAGGACGCGTTCAACCTCGGCTGGAAGCTCGCGGCGGTGCTCCGCGGGCGCAGCGGGCCCGAACTGCTGCGCACGTACTCCGCCGAGCGCCAGGCGGTGGCGCAGGATCTCATCGACTTCGACCGGGAGTGGGCGCGGATGATGAGCGCGCCCCCGAAGGACCCGGCCGACCCGGCCAGCACGGGCGTAGAGCCCGAGGAGTTCCGCCGGCGCTTCGCCGCCGGCGGCCGTTACACCGCGGGCGTGGCGACGCGGTACACCCCGTCGGCGATCACCGGCACCGCGGTGAACCAGCAGCTCGCTACCGGGCTCGGCGTCGGCGAGCGCTTTCACTCGGCCCCGGTTGTCCGGCTCGCCGACGGGCGCCCGATGCAACTGGGGCACGCCGCCCAAGCGGACGGCCGCTGGCGGATCTACCTGTTCTGCGACCCGGCCGGGCTGCAGAGCGGCTCTAAGGCGGCCCGGGCGCTCGATTACCTGGCGGACGACCCGCGCTCGCCGGTCGTCCGCTGCACCCCCGCGGGCGCGGACGTCGACGCGGTCATCGACGTCCGGGTGGTGGTCGACGCCGGCCACCGCGATGTGCGCCTCGAGACGTGGCCGGCGCTGGCTCTGCCCCGCACGGGGGCACTCGGCCTGATCGACTACGAGAAGGCCTTCTGCGTCGACCCCGGCCCTGGCCGCGACATCTACGCGCTGCGCGGTATCGACCGGGCCGCGGGCTGCCTGGTCGTGGTCCGTCCGGATCAGTACGTGGCGAGCGTGCTCCCGCTCGACGCCCTCGACGAGGTCGGGACATTCTTCGCTGCTTTCATGCGGCCGGCGCGCCACGAGGCCGTCCTCGGCAAAGGGTGACCCATCCCGCGGGACGTCAGCGTACTTGACCGCATTCCGGTCCCGGCGCCGCCGGGTCGAAGCCGGGCCGTGCGGCAAGAATCTCTCCCAGGTGTTCAAGGGTCTGGCCGAGTTCGCTGCGCAGGCTTTCGGCCAGCGGCGTGCTCAGCTTGCCGTGTTTCCCGGCGACGAACCCCTCTTCTAGAATTTTGAATCAGCGGAAACAGCAGGGCACCCGCCTGTCGACGTCAAGCGAGGAGTCCGATGACGGCGAGTCACGAGGGAAGCGGCAGCGGTCGCGAAGCCGGGTCCGGGGTCGGTCCGCGGCCGGCCGCGGTGAGCGTGATCACGACGGAGCACTTCACCCTTCAGGGGGCCCGGTCGTCGACAATCGCCGAGGCCACCGGGAGGGCGTCGATGTTCCTGAGCGCGATCTCCGGCGGGCTGGTCGCTCTCGGGCTGGTCGCCACCGCCACCGCGGTCAAGCCCGTCCTGGTCGGGCACTCCTTCGGCGGGCTGATCGCCCAGGAACTCCTGGCCGCCGGGCACGCGGCGGCCGCCGCGGCGATCGATCCCGCTGGTATCAAAGGCGTCAAGGCGCAACACGCTCTCCGCAGAGGCCTCGGACGCGCTGCACGAAGCATGGTCCATCCCGGGTCCGGGCCGGCCGGTCTTCCAGGCGGCCAGCGCGAACTTCGCCCGCCACTCGCCGGCCAAGGTCGACACCCGCCTAGCCGAGCGCGGGCCCCTGCTGCTCACCTCCGGCACCAAGGACCACGTCGTGCCCTGCAAGGTGACCAAGGAAGTGTTCGACCTGTACCAGAAGGGCCCCTCGGACACCGAGTTCCAGGAGTTCGAAGGCCGGGGCTACTCGCTCACCATCGACTCCGAGTGGAAAGACGTGGCCGACGCCGTCCTGCGCT
>DASWUW010000110.1:0-13017 GCA_036406335.1 Trebonia sp. | reverse complement strand
GGCCCTCCGTTTGGCAGGCCGGTAAAGATGGAATGCGTCCCGGCGAAAAAGAAGGCCAGGTTCGACCGGAACGACCCCGCTATCAGCAACCCGGCGAGTCTGTGTTACCCGGTCCGCTCACCCGGGCGTGACTTGATCGTGGGTCAGAATCGGCGAATAGCGCCGAGGATGACCCCCGATCACGAGATGCGTAGCCGCCGGCTCAGCCTGCGGGCGACGTGATGATCCCGTACTCGCGGATGCGCCGGTAGATCGTCGCCCGGGACATGCCGAGCGCCCGGGCGGCGCGGATCTTGTTGCCGTCGTGGTCGAGCAGCGACTGCACGATCGCGTCGCGCTCGATCGACTCCAGCGGGGACAGCACCCGGCGGGACACCGTCCAGCACTCCGGCGGAAGGTCCTCCGGCATGATCTGGCCGACCCGGCGGCGCTGCACTACCTGCTTGAGCACCTGCCACAGCTGCGCCGCGTTCCCCGGCCAGGTGTGCCGCAGCAGCAGCTGCGTGGCGGCGGGGGAGCAGGTGACCCGGCCCTGCTGGCTCAGCTTGCCCAGGAAGAACGGGACCAGCTCACGGATGTCCTCACTGTGGTGCCGCAGCGGCGGGACCGCCACCGTCCCCGGGAACAGCCGCAGCAGGCTGGTCAGGTCCGCCCGCACGGCGGAGCGGTCGAGGGTGACCGCGACCCGCAGGGTCTCGTCCCGCCCGTCCGTTTTCGCCTCCTGCAGGGCGCCGGTCAGGTTCCTGACCTGCCGCGGGTTGAGCGCGTGGATGTGCCGCAGGACGAGCATCCCCGATCCGCCCTGCAGCTCGGCCCGGACCTGGGCCAGCCACTCGTGGTCGTGGGCGGCGTCGGCGGCGTCGAGTACGTGGCTGGGCGCGGCGGGGTTGCGCCGCTGGTGCACGGCGCGGACCAGCGCCAGCTTGCCTACCCCCTGCTCGCCCTCCAGGGCCAGCCACTCGCCGCGCTCGTAGGCGGTCTCCGCTAGCCGGCTGGCCCGCCGCCAGGACGAGCCCGAGCCGACCAGGCCGGGCAGGGACATGGCGGCCCGGGTGGCCGATGCCTCCGCGGCCGGGGTCGGGGCAGGCGCGACCAGCTTCACGTGCACCACGCCGTCGGCCAGCAGCCTGGGGTCGGCGGAGGCGGTGAGCAGGCCCAGCTCGCCCACCGGGCGGCAGAACATCCGGGCGACCGCCCCGCTGGGCAGGTCTACCGTCACCGCGCCGGGCGGCCGCCACCGGCCGCGCGTCCCGGCCACGACCGCCTCGCTGATCAGCGCCTCGGTCGCCTGCGAGATCAGCGCGGCCTGGTCGGCCGGGGACAGCGCCCGGCGGGCGTGGTCGTTCAGCATCACGATGTCGTTGCCCAGGGCGAGCACGATGCCGCCGGTGTGCCGGCAGGCCCGGGTGTACTCCTGGAGCAGCCGCAGGTCGCGGCCGTTGCTGGTCTCGGTCAGTGCCTGCCCGAGCTGGTCGGCGGTCGACTTGACCAGGGAGAGCATCAGCGGGTCGGCGTCCCGCCGCCAGCAGGTCAGGTCGACGACGCCGATGGTCTTGCCCGACACCGGGTCCCGCAGCGGAACCCCGGCGCAGGCCAGGCCCTCGAGCCGCTCCGCGTAGTGCTCGTGCCCGAAGACGTGGGTGGGACCGCCCGCCTCGAGCGCGGTTCCGATGCCGTTGGTGCCGACGATGTCCTCGGCGTAGCAGAAGCCGGGTACCAGCATGATCGCGTCCAGCTTGCGTTCCAGCTCGCGGTCACCGGTGAGGCGGCGCAGCACCAGCCCGGTCGCGTCGGTCAGCACGATGCTGATCGGCTGCCCGTCCAGCTGCTCGTGCAGGTGCCGGAGCACCGGCTCGGCCGCCCGGGCCAGGTTGGTGTCCAGGTCGGGGGCGCCCAGGTAGTTGAGGTCGAGCCGGTCGGCCGCGACCTGCCATTCGCGGGACCGCCACCAGGAGGCCAGGATCGGCTCCCGGACCGCCGTCCGGTCAACTGGCTCGGCGGCCAGGAAACGGTCCCGGGCCTCGGCCAGCGCGTCCCGCTTGGCCGCCGTGACCTGCGTCGGCACGATTGCTTCCGGCAGCGCGCCCTCCGGCGAGTCGCTGGCCGGCTGACTGTCGCCGCCGGCCAGGCCCCCGCTCACCCGGAGTTCACTGTGCAGCCTCGTTGATGCACGTCCCATTTCGCCCCCTGCCTGCTCGTCCCAGTCGGGAGGACCCCAGCGCATGCGGCGTCACGTAACGTCCGCGTTGCACAAAAGATAAGCCCGTTGCCTCTTCGCACTGTCTCAACTTGAGATCCCGGGCGCAATGCCCCCGGCGCCCAGGCCAGCTGACTTGCCTTTTCCTGTCTCAACTTGAGATCCCGGGTGCGGCCTGGCCGGCGTCTGCTCGGCGGCATGGATAGCAGCGACGAGACCTACAACCCATGGAGCATCGTCAACCTGGTGTTCCGTCATCTCGCTGACGAGGGCCTGCACCCGGTCCTCGGTGAAGCCGGCGACCCGGGCGTGCCCGCCGCCGAGTTGCTGCGGGCGCTCGGCATCGCCCCGTCCGCCGACGGCAACAAGAAGGTAACCCGCAAGGTCAGCGACGAGCTGTCCCAGCTCCGGGCCGCCTACGAGGCGGGACACCCTGTCTCAGGCTGAGAACACCACCCGCCCGCATCCGGGGTGTGATCCAGCACACGAGGAGTTTCCTCACAAGGGAGGTATGCCGATGAGCCGCCAGAGCGTGGCCAAGGCCCACCAGAAGATCCAGGAACTCTCCTGGGAACCGCAGTACCACACTCCTGTCAGCCACTACGGAACGGACTACACGTTCCAGAAGGCGCAGAAGAAGGACCCGCTCAAGCAGGTCCTGCGGTCCTACTTCCCCATGCAGGAAGAGAAGGACAACCGCGTTTACGGCGCCCAGGACGGCGCGATCCGCGGCAACATGTTCCGCCAGGCGCAGGAGCGCTGGCTGGAATGGCAGAAGCTGTTCCTGTCCATCATCCCGCTTCCGGAGATCTCTGCCGCCCGCGCGATGCCGCTGCTGTTCCGCACCGTTCCGAACCCGGAGCTGCACAACGGCCAGGCCATTCAGATGATCGACGAGGTACGCCACTCGACGATTCAGCAGAACCTGAAGCGCCTGTACATGAACAACTACATCGACCCGGCGGGCTTCAACTCGAGCCTGCGTAACTTCCAGAACGACTACTGCGGCACCATCGGCCGTCAGTTCGCGGAAGGCTTCATTACCGGTGACGCGATCACCGCGGCGTCGATCTACCTGACGATCGTGGCCGAGACGGCATTCACGAACACCCTGTTCGTGGCCATGCCGGCCGAGGCCGCGGCGAACGGCGACTACCTGCTCCCGACGGTGTTCCACTCCGTCCAGAGCGACGAGTCCCGCCACATCTCCAACGGCTACGCCACGCTCCTTATGGCGCTGTCGGACGAGACCAACCACCAGCTGCTCGAGCGCGACCTGCGTTACGCGTGGTGGAACAACCACCGGGTGGTCGACGCGGCCATCGGCACGTTCATCGAGTACGGCACCAAGGACCGGCGCAAGGACCGCGAGTCCTACGCCGAGATGTGGCGCCGCTGGATCTACGACGACTACTACCGCTCGTACCTCGTTCCGCTCGAGAAGTACGGCCTGGTCATTCCGCACGACCTCATCGAGGAAGCGTGGAACCAGATCTGGAACAAGGGCTACGTGCACGAAGTCGCGCAGTTCTTCGCCACCGGGTGGGTCGCCAACTACTGGCGCATCGACCCGATGACGGACAAGGACTTCGAGTGGTTCGAGTACAAGTACCCGGGCTGGTACGACAAGTACGGCGCGTGGTGGGAGAACTACAACCGCCTGTCCATGCCGAACGGGCACCACGCGATCGTGGCCGAGGACGTCGACTACGTCTACCCGCACCGGTGCTGGACCTGCATGGTCCCGTGCCTCGTGCGTGAGGACATGGTCACCGACCAGGTCGACGGGCAGTGGCGCACCTACTGCTCGGAGCCGTGCCACTGGACCGACGCGACGGCCTTCCGGCCGACGTACCAGGGCCGCGATACCCCGAACATGGGGCAGCTCACCGGCAAGCGCGAGTGGGAGACGCTGTACCACGGCTGGAACTGGGCCGACGCCGTCTCCGACATGGGCTACGTCCGCGACGACGGCAAGACGCTAGTCGCCCAGCCGCACCTCGACCTCGACCCCAAGAAGATGTGGACGCTGGACCACCTGCGCCGCATGCCGAACATCCTGTCGCCGAACGTCCTGCTCAACGAGATGACCGACGAGCAGCGGGCGGCGTTCCAGGCCGACTACAACCGGCAGGGCCCTGCCGGCCGTCCCGCCCCCGCCAGCTAGAGGACCTAAAACCCTTTAGCCGAACGGTTCCGTGTTCCACCTGACACCGGCCCCCGCTCAGTGCAAGTGAGCGGGGGCCGGCCAGGGGAGCTTAACAAGGGGCGAAAGTGACTGAAAAGCACAAGGTGCGCTTTGAACCCGTCGGCATCGAGATTGACGTCGACGAGGACCAGACGATCCTGCGGGCCGCGGCCGAGCAGGGGATCATGCTCATGCACGGCTGCAAGGAAGGCCAGTGCGCCGCGTGCAAGTCTTTCCTGCTCGAAGGGGAAGACGTCGAGCATGACAAGTACTCCACATTCGCGCTGCCCGACTCGGAGAAGGACGAAGGCTACACGCTGCTGTGCCGGGCGCACGCGTATGAGGACGTCACGATCGAACTGCTCAACTACGACGAGGAAATGATCCGCTCCGGCCTGCCGATCCAGCAGGCCGTCACCGAGGTGGTGTCCAAGGACCGGGTGACCCACGACATGGTCCACCTGGTGCTCCGCCTCATCGAGCCGGGCGAAGTGAAGTTCTTTCCTGGGCAGTACATGGACTTCAAGGTGCCCGGCACTGATCAGATCCGGTCGTTCTCGATGGCCAATACGTCCAGCCGGGACGGGCTGCTCGAGTTTGTCATCAAGGTGTATCCCGACGGGCTGTTCTCCACGTTCCTCGACCAGGAACTGGCGGTCGGCGACCGTCTGGAGCTGACCGGTCCCTTCGGGGTGTTCACCTTGCGCGACAGCGACAAGGAACTGGTCTTCGTGGGCGGCGGAGCGGGGATGGCCCCGATCCTGTCCCTGCTCCGCTCCATGGCCGACCGCGGCATCGACCGCAAGGCCACCTTTTTCTACGGCGCCCGTGGTCAGCGCGACCTCTGCTTTGAGGAGGAACTGCGCGTGATCGCCGGGAAACTGCCTAACTTCAGCTACGTCCCGGCCTTGTCGGATGAGGACTGGGCAGGCGAGAACGGTCTCATCACCGATGTCGTCAAGCGGCTCACCGGAGGAAAGCTGAGCGGGGCACACGCCTATGTGTGCGGCCCGCCGCCGATGGTGGAGGCCGCCCTTCCGCTGCTCGAGACGCTGGGCGTCGAGGACAAGCGGGTGTACTACGACAAGTTCACCACTACGGGAGAGCCCTCATGACAGCAGAGACGCCAGAACGCAGCGTTCCGAAGCCGGTCTTCACCGACGCGGAAGCGGGCGCGAAGACGTTCCCCGACTCGACCGCGCGGAACTACAACTACTTCAAGCCGGCCAAGCGCAAGCCGTCGCACTACGAGGACGTCACGGTCGAGGTTCAGCCCGACCCGCGGCACTACCTCGCCCAGGGCTGGCTCTACGGGTTCGCCGACGGCACCGGCGGCTACCCGCTGGAGTGGACCGCGCTCAAGGCCTGGGGCTCTGACCGCCCCGTCCCCGAGCGGTTCCCCGGCTCCGGCGGCAAGGGCTACGACTGGCCGGCCCACGGCTGGCACGAGTTCCGCGACCCGAACGAGGAGTGGGAACTCACCTTCTACCGCTACAACTCCAACGTCGTCCGGCAGGTCACCCAGAACATCGACAACGCCCGGCAGTCCAAGGCGTTCGAGCAGTGGAACCCGAACTGGACGCGCTTCGTCGAGCAGAACGTCGGCGCCTGGATGCACGTGGACCACGGCCTGGGCCTCTACCTGTACGCCAACGCGCAGCGCCGGGCGCCCACCAACATGCACAACAACGCGATCTCGGTGAACTCGATGCACCGCATCCGGGCCGCCCAGGACCTCGCGCTGTACAACCTGACGCTGACCGACGAGATCGAGGGCTTCGACGGCTCGGCCCACGTCGAGACCTGGAACAACGACCCGGCCTGGCAGGGCGTGCGCGGCGCCGCCGAGCAGCTCACCTCGACCTGGGACTGGGCCGAGGCGATCTTCGCGGGCAACGTGGTGTTCGAGCCGCTGGTCGGCGAGCTGTTCCGCAGCCAGCTGGTGCAGCAGGTCGCGCCGCGTAACGGCGACTTCGTCACCCCGACGGTGGTCGGGGTGTCCGAGTTCGACTTCGCCGAGCGCGACCTGCGCTACACCACGGCGCTGTTCGGCCTGCTCACCACGGACAAGGAGTTCGCCGACCACAACAAGGCGACGATCAGCGGCTGGCTGTCCAACTGGGTGCCGGTCGCCATCGACGCCGCCCGCAAGCTGCAGCCGCTGTGGTCGCAGACCGACGCCAAGCCGCCGCGGTTCGAGGACAGCCTCGACGCCGTCAAGACCCGGTTCGCCGGCATCCTGACCGACCTCCACCTCGACGTGCCGAAGGAGCTCGCCCAGTGACCACGCCCAGGTTCAAGACCTCCGAGTCCCCGTTCAAGGCCGACAACACCGCCTCCAACCAGTGCGGCGTCACGCTGATGAACAACCAGATCGGGGCGGTTATGGCCCAGGTCATGGGGACCAAGGACAACGTGACCGTGCGGCACCTGCCGTCGATGATCCGGGTCGACGCGATCGGCCGGATGGACTTCGTCTACGACGAGATCTCCGAGGCGCTGGGCGAGGACGAGGGCTTCTTCGACGCGGCCGAGTTCGAGGAGAACATGTCCACCCACTACGGCCGCATGGTCCACCTGGACGACCGCACGATCATGTTCGCCAACCCCGAGGAAGCCGCCGAGTACATCGGCTTCGACCTCACCGCGCGGGGTTAGCTGTATCCCCCGGGGGGCGACCCCCGGGGGCCCCGCACCATCCGATCGGGAATCCGTAAAAGGAGGCGTTGGCCTTGTACGAGAAGGACGGCGAGAAGTACTTCATCGTTGATTCGCACATGCACTACTGGAGTGCGGGTCCGGACAACTGGGTCAAGGGAGCGGAGAAGTACGCCAAGGGCTGGATCGACTGCTTCCACGCCTACCAGTTCCTCGGGCCGAAGGAGACGCACTGGTCGGACGAGAAGTTCGGGTCGTACACCGAGGACGACCTGATGAAGGACGTCTTCGAGGACGGCCACGTCGACATCGCGATCTTCCAGCCCACCTATCTCAAGGAGTGGTACACCGAGGGCTTCAACACCACCGAGCGCAACGCCGCCCTGGGGGAGAAGCACCCGGGCAAGTTCATCGCCAACACCCGGTTCGACCCGCGTGACGGCGACGACGGCCTCAAGGAATTCCGGGACAACGTCGCCCGGTACGGGTCCAGGGGCATCAAGCTCTACACCGCCGAGTGGAACAACGGCTCGCGCGGCTACAAGCTGAGCGACCCGGCGACCTACCGCTTCCTTGAGGAAGCGCAGAACCTCGGGATCAAGAACGTCCACGTGCACAAGGGCCCGACGATCTGGCCGCTGGACAAGGACGCGTTCGACGTGTCCGACGTGGACCACGCCGCGACCGACTTCCCCGAGCTGAACTTCATCGTCGAGCACGTGGGCCTGCCGCGGATCGAGGACTTCTGCTTCATGGCGACGCAGGAGCCCAACGTCTACGCCGGCCTGTCGGTGGTCATCGGCGGCCTGATGCACGCCCGGCCGAAGTTCTTCGCCAAGGTCATCGGCGAGCTGATGTTCTGGGTCGGCGAGGACAAGATGACCTTTGGCAGCGACTACGGCATCTGGGAGCCGAAGTGGCAGATCGAGGGCTTCGTCGACTGGCAGATGCCGGACGACGACGAGCTCTCGGACTACGCCAAGCTGACCACCGCCACCAAGAAGAAGATCCTCGGCCTCAACGCGGCCAAGCTCTACGACATCAAGGTGCCGGACGAGTGCCAGCTGCCGGTCGACCCGGCCGAGCCGGCCCGGCAGGACGACGCTCAGCTGGTCTCGGGGTCATGAGCGTAAGCACCGACAGCCGTATCCCCGGGGAGCAGAGCGCTCCCCGGGGCGTGGCCGGCCCCTCCCTGGCCAGCGCGGCCCTGGCGGCGCTGGCCACGGTGCGCGACCCGGAGCTGGACACGCCGATCACGGCCCTCGGGTTCGTCGGGTCGTGCGCGGTGTCGGGCGACGGGCGGGCCGTGGTCCAGCTCCGGCTGCCGACCTTCTACTGCGCGCCGAACTTCGCTTACCTCATGGCGGCCGACGCCTACGACGCGGTCCTGGCAGTGCCCGGGATCACCGCGGCCGAGGTGATCCTGGATGATCACTTCGCCTCGGACGAGATCAACGCCGGGGTAGCCGCGCAGTCGGGCTTTGTCGCCGCGTTCGACGGCGAGGCGGTGGCCGAGCTCGGCGAACTGCGGGCCCTGTTCCTGCGCAAGGCGGTACTGGCCGGCACCCACCAGGTCTGCCGACCGCTGGTCGACGCCGGGGTCACCCCGGCCGAACTGGTGGCGCTGACCCTCGGCGCGGTGCCCGCCTCACCCGAGCTGGACCGGCTGCGCCAGCGCCGGGCCGAGCTCGGCCTGGACACCGGAGCCGACGCCCCGCTGCTGCTCGACCCGGCCACCGGCGCGCGTATCGCCGAGGCCAGCGTCCCGCTGCACCTGCGCAAGGCCCGGGTCACCCAGGCCAGTATCGAGGCCAACACGTCCATCTGCTCGGGCATGTTCCGGGCCCGTTACCCGGACGGCTGGACCGTCTAGCTCATCTCTCACACGGTTCCACGATCGGGAGGACCACGTGAAAGCAGTAAGAATCCACAAGTTCCACGAGACCCCAGTCATCGACGAAGTACCCGAGCCGAAGATCGCCGGCCCCCTGGACGTGATCGTGAAGATCGGCGGCGCCGGCGTGTGCCGCACCGACCTGCACATCATCGAGGGCCAGTGGGACAGCCGGATGGGCACGCCGCTGCCTTACATCCTCGGCCACGAGAACGCCGGCTGGGTGCACGAGATCGGCTCCGCGGTGACCAACGTCGCCGTCGGCGACACGGTGATACTGCACCCGACCCCCACCTGCGGGCTGTGCCACGCCTGCCGGGCGGGCGACGACATGCACTGCGTAAACTCCACCTTCCCGGGGCTGTCCACCGACGGCGGGATGGCCGAGTACCTGCTCACCTCGGCCCGGGCCTGCGTCAAGCTCGACCCCAGGACGCAGCCGAAGGACGTCGCCGCGCTGGCCGACGCCGGGATCACCGCCTACCACGCGGTGCGCAAGGCGCTGCCGCTGCTCTACCCGGGCACCACCGCGGTGGTCATCGGGGCCGGCGGCCTGGGGCACATCGGCGTCCAGTGCCTGGCCGCGCTGTCCGCGACCAGCATCATCGTGGTGGACCGGAACCCCGAGGCGCTCAAGCTGGCCGAGCAGCTCGGCGCGACCCACACCGTGGTCGCCGACGGCAAGCACGTCGACGCGGTCAAGGACCTGACCGGCGGCCAGGGCGCCCACGTGGTGCTGGACTTCGTGGCCGAGCAGGGCGCGGAGATGGACGCCTGGAACATGACCGCCCCCGGGGGCTCCGACTTCGTGATCGGCTACGGGGGCACGGTCACCATCCCGACGCTGGACATCATCTCCACCGAGCGGAACGTCGTCGGCAACATCGTCGGCACCTACAACGAGCTGGCCGAGCTGATGGCCCTGGCCCAGGCGGGCAAGGTCACGCTGCACACCCGCGCCTACCCGCTCACGGCGGCCCCGGACGCGCTGGCCGACCTCGACGCCGGCCGGGTCCGCGGGCGCGCGATCCTCGTGCCGGAGTAAGAACTCTTCTCTTTTGATATCGCCGACGCGAGGCATTGCGGGGCCGGGTCAAAAGAAAAGGGTTCTCTAGCGCTCGTTCGGAGTCCGGTATCTCCATCTTTTAAGACGTTCAAGGAGCAGGAATGGCAAAGGAACTGCGTTTCGGCGCTGAGGCGCGCGCCCTGTTGCTCGCCGGGGTCGACCAGCTCGCGGAAGCGGTGAAGTCGACGCTCGGCCCCAAGGGCCGCAACGTGATCCTGGAGAAGATCACCGGGTCACCGGTGGTCACCAACGACGGGGTCACGATCGCCCGCGAGATCCACCTGAAGAACCAGTTCGAGAACATGGGCGCGCAGCTGGTCAAGGAAGCCGCGATCAAGACCAACGACGTGGTCGGCGACGGCACCACCACCGCCACCGTGATCGCCCAGGCGGTCGTGCGCGAGGGCATGCGCGCGATCGACGCCGGGGCCAACCCGGTGCTGGTCAAGCGGGGTATCGACCTGGCCGTGGGCCGGCTGGACGAGCACCTGCAGTCGGTCGCGCACCCGGTCGAGTCGGAGGAGGACTACGCGCGGGTCGCCGCGATCTCGGCCAACGACGACTACGTGGTCGGCGGCGTGATCGCCCAGGCGCTGTTCACCATCGGCGACGGCGGCATCGTGACCGTGGAGGACTCGCCCCGGGCGGGCATGGGCGTCGACTTCGTCGAGGGCTTCCAGTTCGACAACGGCTACCTGTCGCCCTACCTGGTGACCAGCCCGGCCTCCCTCGAGGCGGTGCTGGACGACCCCTACATCCTGCTCTGCAGCGAGAAGATCACCAAGGTCCAGCAGCTCATGCCGGTGCTGGACAAGGTCATGCGCAACCCCCGGCCGCTGGTCATCGTGGCCGAGAACGTGGAGGGCAGCGCCCTCTCGATGCTGGTGCACAACCACGTCAACGGGGTCTTCCAGTGCGTGGCGGTGCGGGCGCCCGGCTTCGGCGACCGGCGGCTGCAGAAGCTGGAGGACATCGCCGCGCTCACCGGCGGCGCCGTCTTCAGCAAGCACTCCGGGTTCTCGCTGGAGACGATGAGCATCGAGCACCTGGGCCGGGCCCGCCAGGTCCGGGTCAACGCGGACAGCACCGCGATCATCGGCGGGGCGGGCTCGTCCGAGGCGGTCGACTTCCGCCTCGGCCAGCTGCGGGCCGAGAAGGACCGGGCGCTGTACGGCATCGACGACGACGTGCTGACCGAGCGGATCGGCGCGCTGTCCGGCAAGGTCGCGGTCATCCGGGTCGGCGCGCCCACCTCGGCCGAGCTGAAGGAACTGCGGCACCGGGTCGAGGACGCGCTGTCCGCGGTACGGGCGGCGATGGCCGAGGGCATCGTGGCGGGCGGCGGCTCCGCCCTGCTGCACTCGCTCAGCTCTCTCGACGGGCTGACCAGCGACCGGGATGTCACCGGGGACTATGCTGTGGGGGTGGAGATCGTCCGCCGGGCGCTGCCCGAGCCCGCCCGGCTCATCGCGTCCAACGCCGGGTACGACGCCGAGGACGTGGTGGGGCGCTCAGCCAAGCTCGGCCCGGACGACGGGTTCGACGCGCTGAGCGGCCGCCACGGCAACATGATCGAGATGGGCATCATCGACCCCCTCCGGGTGGTGCGGTCGGCGCTGGCCAACGGCGCGTCGGTGGCCGGCCTGCTGCTTACCACCAACACCCTGGTGGCCGAGGAGCAGACTCCCTGGGGCGGCTCGGCCGCGCTGATGACCGAGTTCGGATCGCTCGACGAAGGGCTGAACCAGCCCTCGCCCGACTCCTCGACGCCGCAGTCCCTGGGCCTCGGGCCGTCGGTTGGCTGATGTAGTTATCGCTACCCCGCAGGCCCCGTCCGGACAACGGCGGGGCCTGCGGGCGGTTAGCCCCTTTCTGGGGCCGGCCTTCATCGCCGCCGTCGCGTACGTCGACCCGGGAAACTTCGCCGCCAACCTGGCGGGCGGCGCCCAGTTCGGTTACGCGCTCGGGTGGGTGGTGCTCACCGCCAACCTGATGGCGATGCTCGTGCAGGGCTTGTCGGCCAAACTGGGCATCGCCACCGGCAAGTCACTGCCGCAGGTGTGCCGGGAGCGGCTGCCCCGCCGGCTCGTGGTGTTTCTCTGGCTGCAGGCGGAGCTGGTCGCGATGGCCACCGACCTGGCCGAGTTCACCGGGGCGGCGCTGGGCCTGCGCCTGGTGTTCGGGCTGCCGCTGGGAGTGTCGGCCGGGCTCGCCGCGCTGGCCACCTTCGCCGTCCTCGGCCTGGAGGTGGGCGGTTTCCGGCGGCTCGAAGCGGCGATCACCGTCCTGGTCGGCGTGGTCGTGGTGGCGTTCTGCCTGGAGATCTTCTTCGCCCGCCCGTCGCCCGGCGCCGCCGCCGCGGGCGCGTTCATCCCGCGGCTGCCCGCCGGCGCGGCGCTGCTGGCCGTGTCCATCGTCGGCGCGACCGTGATGCCGCACGTCATCTACCTGCACTCGGCCCTGGTGCGCGGCCGGGTGACCCCCGCCTGCGACGATGCCCGGCGGCGGCGGATCTTCCGCTTCCAGGTCGTGGACGTGTTCTGCGCGATGGGCGTGGCCGGGCTGGTCAACCTGGCGATGCTGGCCACCGCCGCGGCGGTGTTCTACACCCGCGGCGACACCTCGGCCGGGAGCGACCTCGGCCGGGTGGTGGCCGGCCTGAACGGCTACTCCAGCGCGCACGCGGGGACGGTGCTCGGCGTGGCCCTGCTGATCTCCGGGATCGCGTCCTCGTGCGTGGGCACCATGGCCGGGCAGGTCATCATGGAAGGCTTCCTCCAGCGCCGCATCCCGGTATTCCTGCGCCGGGCGGTGACGATGCTGCCGGCCGTCGTGGTGCTGGCCCTCGGCTTCAGCCCCACCCGCGCCCTGGTCCTGTCCCAGGTGTTCCTGTCCTTCGGCATCCCGTTCGCCCTGGTGCCCCTGGTCATCTTCACCCGCGACCGCACGATCATGGGCGACCTGGCCAGCCGCGGCCTGACCAGCGCGGCCGCGATCGCGGTCACCGCGGTCAT
>DASWUW010000109.1:0-3208 GCA_036406335.1 Trebonia sp. | reverse complement strand
CCGGTGCGTCGTCGACGCATCCGCCGACCGTGCGCCCCATCCGTCCCCGGGCGCCGAGCACCCCTACTTTGATCATCCCGCCTCCTACCAGCTCGCGGAGGATTCTACGCGGCCCGCCCCGTGCTGGCGGCCCGCATGGCGGCCGGCGACGTAGGCTGCCGGTATGTGTCGCTCCATTAAAACCCTGCGCCCGCCGTACGCCGAGGCCGTGACCGACGACGACAGGCGGGCCGCGGCGCTGCAGTACGTCCGGAAGATCAGCGGTTTCCGTGCGCCCGCCGCCCGCAACGCGGCCGCCTTCAACCAGGCGGTGGAGGAGATCGCGGCGAGCACCGCGCGGCTGCTCGCCGCCCTGGAGGTCCGCCAGCACCAGCCTGCTGACCATCAGCCTACTGACCATCAGCCTGCCGGCCATCAGCACGCCGGTCAGGCGTAACGGCCCGGACGGCGCGATGGCCGTGCCCGGCGGGCTCCGGCGGCAGTAGCCTAAGGGCTATGGAGGAAACCGAGAGCCGGGTCGAGGTGTACGTCACCACGGACACGTCGGGCGCGCCGCACAAAGCGGGCGAGCCCAAGCTGTACGTGATGTACGACGCCGCCAAGCCCGAGGCCGGAAAGCTGTACTTTACCGAGGCCGAGTGGGATGCCTTCGTGCTCGGCGTCAGGGACGGCGAGTTCGACCTAGACGAGAACGGCAACCTGCCGCCGGTTCCGCCGGACCAGCGTTAACCCGCTGGCCGCGGAACCCGCGCCGCAGACCCCGCCGTGTTGGTCTTCGTCGCCGGCTGGATCGGTCCTTACTGAGCTACGCGGGCGGCGCCGGATCGCGGCGGGCGGGGCTCACCGCAGGTCGATCAAGGCGACGGTGTCGCGCTGCCCGGCGCGCCGGATGCGGTACCGGGCCGCCGCGACCTCGATCGCCAGTTCTCCCAGGTAGGTCGGGCCGGCCCAGGTCCTGACCGTGATGTGCAACGGTCCCGCGGAGGTCGCGCGGAGCTCGAACCGCACCGGCTCGGAATCCGCGCCGGGCGGCACGTGAATGACGTCGCGCGGGCTGCTGAGGAACTCGCCGCCGGGTGCGTCCAGCGCCACGATGACGTCCTGCCAGCGGGCGCCGGCGGGGGGGTACTCCAGCGGGTCGCTGCCGGGCGCGTCCCGGACGATGCCCACCATGACGCTGAACGTCTCGCCCACGCGAACACCGCTCGGGTACCGTCCCTTCAGGTACGGCCCGGGTCTTCCTGTTCCCTCGCGAGGGTCCGCTCCCGCCGGGTCGCCCGCGTAGGGACCGGGCGCTCGGCCGGCCGGCCGGGAGGGCGCCGTCGAAGATCCCGGAGCCGGGTCCGGCTCTGGTTCCAGCCGGAGAACCGGACCGTCGCCGGGGTGGCTCAGCCAGACCGCGCAGGGGCCGGTGATCTCCAGCCGGGTGATCCGCCCCCCGGAGGCGACGAACGTGCCGTTGCTGCTGCCCTGGTCCTCCAGCACCCAGCGGCCGTCGTCGACCCGCAGGACGGCATGCTGCCAGGACACCCGGGCATCGCTGACCGCGACATCCGCCGCCGGGTTTCGGCCGATGACGTAGGCGGGACCGCTGGGTAGCCGACGGGTGTCACCGTCGGTCCTGACCAGCAGCGGCGGTGCAGCGTGTCCGGTGCGGGCTTCGGCCATGGCAACCCCCGGCTCGTGCCCGCCGTGCCGCGGCCAGTACCCCTGGCGCATCTCGGCCGGCGAGCATGGAGTCTTACGGGATATGCCCGCAAAAGCGGACGTCCTACCCCTAGCCCCCCGGAATCGGACAGGCTAGGCGCGCCAGAAGTCGTACCGGTCGCGGCCGGGACGGAAACCCGCGGCCTCGACCACGTCGACCGCCAGCTCGAAGCGGTCACCGACCCGGCCCGGCAGGTGCGCGTCGCTGCCGAAGGACACGGCGGTCCCGCCCGACTCGCGCCACCAGCGCATCAGGTCGACCGAGGCCAGCGGGGACTTGGTGTTGATCTCGAGCACCCGGCCGGAGGCGGCGAGCGCCCGCATAGCCGTACGGTACTCCTCCTCAAACGGCTTCTCCTGGTAGAGGTGCGCGCCCTTGGGCCAGTAGCGACGGGGAAAATCCAGGTGGGCGAGAACTTCGAACAGGTCGCTGCCCTCGATCAGGGCGACCAGTTCCGTCAGGTAGTAGCGCATCGCGGCGTCGTCGTCGCGCATGAGGCCGAACAGCGCGTCCGCCGCGACGAGCCTTCCCTGGTAGGGAACCGCGTGCAGTGAACCGAGGACCCGGTCGAACGCGTGCCCGTGCACCACCGCGCCCGCGCTGGCCCCGAACAGGTGCGACTCGCCCGCTTCGATGCCCGACAGGATCCGCAGGCCGGGGAAGCGCTGCCTGCAGTCCTCGATCGACGCCGTGTAGCCGGCGACGTCTAGCGGCTTGATCCGGCCCCACCAGCGGTGATCGGTCGCGATGGCCACGATTGCGTCGCCCGCGCCGCCGACGGTGAACTCCAGGTGCTCGGTGAACGCGATGGCGGGCACCCCGAGGGCGACCGCCTGCTCGCAGCTGCGCACCATCGAGGCGTCGGCCGACGTGTCGTACGACCATTCGGAATGTACGTGATTATCACTGGGGAGAACTTTGTCGATGCTGTTGGCCATGGCTAACGTCTCGGCCTTCAAGATGCCTCCCCTGCGGCGACCGGAGCTGCGCAGGGCACTGCTGGCCCTGCCACCCGGCTCGAACATTATGGTCTACCGGCTGGACCGATTGTCCGCCGGGTCTTCCCTGACGTGACTCTCGGCGCCGGGCTCTACCAGTCAGTCTCGCGCTGCTTGGCCGAGGTGATGACGTAGATCTCGCCGGTCTGCCGGGCACCCGGCGGGTTCGGCCCGGCGGACGGCTGGCCGCCCGGCTCCTGGCCTACGGCAGGCAGTGCCGCCAGCGGTTTCTTGCCTGACTTGGTCAGCCTGCCCCAGCGCTCTTCCCAGTCGCCCACGTCGCCGTCGCAGGCGTTGACGTAAGCGATGAGTACCGGCAGCGTCGGCAGCCGGAGCCCGCCCGCCGCCGATGCCAGCGTGCGCATCGTGTAGTGCGACTTCTCCGCCATGTCAGGGTAGTCAAGGTCGGCCTGGGAGCGCAGGACGCGGAGATCGCGGGCGAACGCGGCGACGTTGTCGTTCTCGATCGCCGCGGCCGGCCCCTTGGCGCTCGGCGGCGGGT
>DASWUW010000108.1:0-2575 GCA_036406335.1 Trebonia sp. | reverse complement strand
GACGCCGTCTTCGCGCGGGAGGCGGGCGGCCTGCGCTGGTACCGCTGCCTGCGCTGCGATTCCTGGGTCGCGCTGAGCCCGCCCGCGGCCCCGGCCCAGCCGTACCCGCCCCGGCGGGCCGAGGTGCGGCTGCCGCTCCGGGGCCGCCCGCTGCGCGACCGCTACGTGCTGCGGCTGGTCGCCCTGGACCGGCTGCTGCACTTTCTGGTGCTGTCCGCGCTGGCCGCCGCGATATTCCTCTTCGCCGGCAACCGGGCCGCGCTGAACGCGGATTTCACCCGGGTGCTGACCTCCCTGCAAGGCGGGCTAGGGGGCCCGATCGCCAACAGCAACCACGGCATCGTGCATGACCTGCAGCACCTGTTCGCGTTTAGCATCACCAACCTGTACCTGGCCGGCACCGCGATCGCGGCGTATGCCCTCCTGGAGGGGATCGAGGCCGTCGGACTGTGGTTCGCGAAGCGCTGGGCCGAGTACCTGACCTTTGTCGCCACGATCGTGTTCGTCCCCTACGAGGTCGACGAGCTGATCAAGGGGGTCTCCGCGCTGAAGGTGCTGACGCTGGTGATCAACGTGCTCATCGCGGCCTACCTGCTGTTCTCCAAGCGGCTGTTCGGGGTGCACGGCGGGGGCAAGACCGAGCGGGCCGAGCACGACGCCGATACCGGCTGGGCTCCTATCGAGCGGGCCACCCCCGCGCCCGCCCTGCCGTCCCTGGCCGCCCCGGGCGACGCGGCCGCCGACAGCGACCGCTAGGCTCCCGTCGCCGCGGCTCCGCTCCGCCTCCGGCCGTCGGCGAAAAACCCGCTGACGGCGGCGGCGTCCGGAAGCTCGCGCAGCGGCACCGCCGCCCCGAACGGGGCGTTCCAGAACGGGTCCCCGGCAGGCGGGGAGGACACGCCCACGTACGCGTACGGCTCGGCGCTGAAGCCGTCACCCGGCGAAACGCCGAAGTTGACGTCCCGCACCCGGACCGCCACGTCGAAGTGCTCCGGCCACAGCACCGGGGTCTCGCCGGGGGCGAAGGCGGCCAGCGCGTCCCGGCCGCGGGCCAGGGCCCGCAGGATCACCCCGGCCTGGTCCGGGTCCAGGACCAGGGACTCGTCCAGGTCGACGCCCGAACCGCCGTCGTAGGCGCCCTCGGGCCGGCCCGCCGCCACTCCCAGCTCCGCCCCCAGGGCGCGCGGGGTCCGGCCGCCGATGGCGGCCGCGGCCCCGTCGGCGCCCGCGACCCGGGAACCGTCTACCCGCAGCCGGGGAGGCAAGACGGTCGCCAGGCCGCCCGGGACGACCGCCAGCCGCAGCGTCCCGCTGGCCCGGTACTGCGGACCCGCGAGGACTAGCTCGGCTACCCCGTGCAGCGTCCGCCGCGTCGCCGCAAGCTCATCGTCACCCATAACGTCATTGTCTACCGCAGGCCGTCCGGGCACCAGAACCGGGGCCGTGGCAGGCTCGGGAAGTCGCGGACGGGTCGCCGCCGCCTGGGTGAAGCCTGCCGGGAAACAGTCCCGTGCCTGGCCGACGGCCGCCCGGTCATACCGACGGTCCGCACGCCGCCCTGGGGCCTGCGCTTCCCCGCATCGAGCGGCGCCGGCTTCCACGTGGTCTTCCAGGGCGCCTGCTGGCTTTTGCGGGGCGACGGCAGCCCGCCGCTGGCGCTGCACGCGGGCGACGTGCTGTTCGTTTCCCACCGGCAGGAGATCGCCCTGGCCGACCCCCCGGCGAGCCCGCTTACCGACGTCACGCGCGAGATGGACAACGCGTGGACCGGAGCTGACCGCGCCGCTACCTCGGCCACCGTGCTGATCTGCGGGTCCTACCAGCTCGACGGCACATCGCCCCATCCCCTGCTGGCGGAGCTGCCCGGCATCGTTCATCTCCCCAAGCGCATCGGCCGGCATGCTCCGCTGAGCGTGGTCGTCGACTTGCTCGGCGACGAGCTGGACCGGCGGCGGGCCGGAGCGGACGCGATCGTTTCCGGCCTGCTGGACACGATGCTGCTGTACATCTTGCGCTCCTGGTACGAGGAGCAGGCCGCCGAGAGCACCAGCGGCTGGGCCGCCGCGCTCGCGGACCCGGCGGTCAGCGCCGCGCTGCTGCGTATCCACCAGGCGCCGGCGCATCCGTGGACCGTGGCCGAGCTGGGCACTCAGGCCGGGCTGTCCCGGGCGGCATTCGCCCGGCGGTTCACCACTCTGGTCGGCCAGCCGCCGCTCGCCTACCTGACCTGGTGGCGGATGAACTCGGCCGGGGCCCTGCTGCGGGGCAGCGACGCCTCGCAGCACGCGATCGCCGAACGGGCCGGCTACGCCTCCGAGTCCGCGTTCAACCGCGCCTGCAAACGCCAGTACGGGTCAACGCCGGGCGACTACCGCCGCCAGCACACCGCGGCGCGGTTAGTAGGGCCGGTCCCGCGGCGCGGGCTGGCTGTTGCCGTAGCCGGCCCGGCCCTGGTCGTCTCGGTCCTGGGCGGCCCGCTCCTGGGCGGCCTGGTGAGACGGGGCACCGGGCGGCGGCGCGGGCCAGTAGTAGCGGCTGTCGCCGGCGTCCCGTCCCGGTCCCGCCGGCCCGCCCG
>DASWUW010000107.1:0-2355 GCA_036406335.1 Trebonia sp. | reverse complement strand
CCAGGCTCTCGTCGTAGAACATCTGCCGGTGAGTTCCCGGGATGAACTGCAGGCAAGCGGTCTCGATGGTGGCCGGGGTAAAGGCGGTCCACACTGTGATCGTGCCGCCGTACTCCTTGTCCTCGTCCCAGACAATCTGCGGCTCCCCCCCGGCGTTGGCGAACGTATCCGCCTGATGCCAGTCGGTCCCCTCGTCGCCGGGGTACTTCGGGAAGAACTCGGAGCGCCAGCAGATGACGTCCCGGCCGAGGATACTCGCCACGCGGTCGACGATCTCGGGCTGCGCGATGTGCTCGGCCAGGAAGCTGTTGTCGAGGTGGCGGTCGTAGTTGGAGATGTTGGTCGCCTTGGAGATCGCCTCGGAATCCTGGTAGACGGCGTGGCTACGGTCGAGCAGGCCCAGCCGCGCCTTCCGCCAGCGGGCGGCCATCTCCGCGGGATCGTAAAGGGTGAACGGGCCGATGTAGCCGTTGCGCTGGAAATCGGCGAGCTCGGCCGCCGTTAGCTTGAACTGACTCATGACAGTGACTCCCTGGAACTGGCGGCTAGCGACGGCTGCGCTCGGTGGCCGCCTGGATCCCGGACGCAAGCTGTTTGCTGACCTGTTCGATATAGAGGTTGAGCGACAGGCCGTCGGCGAAGGCGGCCAGGTCGACCTCGACCGCGAGCTGGTCCTTCGTCTCCTCCAGGATGCGGATGAGATCGAGCGAGGTGCCGCCGCCCTCGAAGAAGTCCTGGTCCGGCGTTACGACGGGCGCCCGCAGGACCTGCTCCCAGATCGCCCGGACCTCGCCGGGGTAGTCGTCGTCCGCGTCCCAGTGCGGCGAAGGTTCCTGCGCCTGGTATAGCGCCAGGAGCGCGTCATGGTCGACCTTGCCGTTGTGGTTGCGCGGGTGCTCCTCGAGCAGGACGCACTGGGCCGGGCACATATACGCGGGGAGCGACTCGCGGACGCGCGTCAGTACCGCCTCGCGGGCGGCGTCGCGCTGCTCCGCCGTGGCCCCCCGAATGCACAGGGCGAACAGCACGAGCCGGGAGTCGCCGCCCGGGTCGGCGACCTTCAGCACGACGGGGCCGGAGAGGCCGGGCTGCGCGGCCGCGACGGCCTCGACCTCCCGAGGGTCGATCCGGTAGCCGTGCAGCTTGATCTGGGTATCCGCGCGCCCGGCGAAGAAGTACTCGCGGCCGTCGTAGGTGACCCCAAGATCGCCCGTGCGGTAGAACCGCTCCCGGCCGTCGTCACCGACGTCCAGCGGCACGAACCGGGAGGCGGTGAGCTCCGCGTCGTGCAGGTAGCCGACGGCGACGCCGGCCCCGCCCACGTACAGCTCGCCGACCTGGCCCGGCGCGACCGGCTGCCCGGCCTCGTCCAGCAGCCGGATGGTCAGGTCGGGAATCGGCACCCCGATGGGCGAGTACTCGGACGCCCCGAGCAAGTCCCGCGTGAGCGGCCGGTAGGTCACGTGCACGGTCGTCTCCGTGATCCCGTACATGTTCACCAGCCGCGGGCGAGACTCGCCGCGGCGGGCCAGCCAGGCCGCAGCGACGTCCTTGTCGATCGGCTCGCCGCCCAGCACGATGAACCGGAGGGGGAGGCCGGCCCGGCGGGCCGCGTCGACCGCGTCGAAGGCGCGGAACGCGGTCGGCGTCTGGCTCAGGATCGTAGCTCCCGCGTCGACGACCAGCTGGTAAAAGCGCTCGGGGGTGCGGGTGGTCGCGTATGGCGCGACGATCGCCTTGCCGCCGTGCAGCAGCGCGCCCCAGAGCTCCCAGACGGAGAAGTCGAACGCGATCGAGTGGAACAGGATCCAGACGTCGTCCGCGGAGAACGTGAACCAGGGCGCTGTCTCGCAAAACAGCCGCTCGACGTTTTCGTGGGTGACCACGACGCCGTGCGGCCTGCCCGTCGTGCCCGAGGTGTAGATGACATAGGCCGGCGCGTCCCCGGCCGCCGCCACCGGGGCCCAGCCACCGCCCGGGTCGCCCGCGAACGCCCGCCGCTCGTACGGGACGCAGGTGAGAACGGGCCGGTCGAACAGGCCCGCGAGCCCGGGCGCGGCGACGACGAACGTCAGCCGGCTGTGCTCGACGATGTAGTGCGCACGGGGGGCCGGCTGGTCCGAGTCAATGGGCAGGTAGGCCGCGCCCGCCTTGAGGATGCCGAGCACGGCGACGACCATGTCGATCCCGCGCGGGAAGCACAGCCCGACCACGTCGCCGCTCCGCACGCCCTGCGCGGTCAGCCAGCTCCCGAGCCGGTCGGACAAGCGGTCGAGTTCCCGATAGGTCAGGCTCTCGTCGCCGAACTCGACCGCGGTCCGGCCGGGCAGCTCCCGGGCTCGCTGCCGGAAGATC
>DASWUW010000106.1:0-2298 GCA_036406335.1 Trebonia sp. | reverse complement strand
GATAGCGGGGGCCGGGGGGTCGGAGCCGGAGCCGGGGGCGCGAGTGCGCTGGGCGGGGCCGGGGGTGCCCCTCCAAACGCGGCCGCCGGACTGCTTACCTGCCGCGCTACCCGGACGTTCTTCGCGGCCGCCCGTCCCCAGCCGCCGGGGCCCGCCGGTCGCGGCCCCGGTCGCGGCGCCGACGGTGCCAGCATCGGCGCGGCCGCCGCCGCCCAGCCCCCGGGCAGCTCGGCCGGCTGCACGGCCGGGAGCGGCTGGCCGCCGCCGTCGGCGTGACGGGTCCGGTCCACCGCGACGAACGCGGTGAACCGGCACAGCACGCCGTGGCACAGTGACACGGCGGTGATCTGGCGGGCGAGCGCGTCCTCGGCGTGCCCGGCAGCGTAGCGGTCTTCCAGGTCACGGACCCGCGCCCGGGCCCAGCAGGTGCGTACCGCCCGGTCCGGCCCGGCCGCCGCCACCGTGACCTGCTCGCGGAACCCGCCGTCCCCGAGGACCGTGAGCGTGACCCCGGCCGGCGGGACCGTACCCTGCCAGCGGCCGGACAGCGTACACGGCGCGCCGGGAAACAGGTCGGGGTCGCGCGCCGGGACGGTCTCTCCGGCGGTCAGCTCGCAGCCGGCCGTGGCCGACTCGACCCGCAGGGCGGTCACCACGGGCGGGCTGATCCGCCGGTGCAGGGACGTCATGACTTCGTCCAGCCGCTCTTGGGACTCGACCAGCTCGCAGCGGCCCGCGCCGGCCGCGGCGAGCCGCCGCAGGAACCCGGCGTTCACCGCCTGGTCGATGCCCAGGGTGAAGATCCGGGTCCGGCCGGTCAGCGGGGCGACCGCGGCCAGGATCTGGTCTTCTGCCCCGACCTGGCCGTCGGTGACGAGGATCAGGAACCGGTCCCGGCCGCTCTCGTCCAGGCCGGCGCCCTCGCCCTGGTCGGGAGAACCAGCGCCGGCCAGCAGGGTTGCCGCGGTGCGCACCGGGTCGAGCATCTCGGTTCCGCCGCGGGCCTCCAGCCGGGCCAGCCACTCGACGGCGGCCCAGCGGACCTGGTCGGTGGCGGGCGCCAGAGAGGTGAAGCCCGGCGGGCGCTCGGTGACCGAGTCGAAGGCGAGCACCGCGAACCGGTCGCGCACCCCCAGCGAGTCGATGACCCGGGCCGCGGCGCGCCGGGCCGCCACCATCTTCCAGCCGCCCATGCTGCCTGACCGGTCCAGCACCACGACGACGTCCCGGCCCCGCACCGCATTGCCCCCGGCCGCCGGCGGCACGACCGTGACCTGCCAGGTCCCGGCCGTCGGGTCATCTTCGTCCGGGGTAACGACGGCGACCGTGACCGCGCCCTCGGCCGCGACACCGAAGCGCAGCACGACGTCCCGGTTCAGCCGCTCCCCCGGGTGCAGCGCCACCGTGACCGCGCCGTCGCCGTCAGCGGTTACGGCGACCGCGTGCAGGCTGGAAGCGATCGCGTCCGGCGTGAGACCCAAGCCGCTCAGCCGGGCCCGCAGCGCGAGCCGCACCGGGCTGTCCAGGCCGGGCAGCAGGACCGGCGGGGTGATCCGGCTCGCGTCCGGAACAGCGGGGGTGTCGGACGCGGTCCCGGCGCCGACCGGCAGCCAGTCCCCGGGCTGCCCGGCGATATAGCGGGGCGCGACGACCAGCGGGAAACGGAACTCGGCCACCCCGTCATCGACGGCCAGCGGGCCGGTCAGGGTGAGTGTGATCACCGCGTCCTCGCCAGGCTGCAGGTTGCCGACCCGCATGGTGAACACGCCGGAGCGCTCTTCCTCGGCGATCGCCGCGCGGTGCCCGGCGGTAACCGCCTCGTCGTACTCCCGCCGGGCCTCGCCGCGCTCGCGCAGCTCGCCCTGGACCCGGCGGCCGGCCAGGTCGGCCGTGAACGCCGTGACCCCGGCCCGGTCGGGCAGCGGGAAGATATAGGTGGCCTCGATGCCGACCGCATGGGTGTTGCGGTAGGTCTGCCGCACGGTGGTCGTGGCGACCGGGCCGCGGATCTCGGCCTCGATCTCCACGGCGGTCAGCGGAAGGGTCGTGCTGCCAGCGCCGAGCCAGCCCGCGACGGCGGGCAGCGGGGCGGCGGCGGCGGGCGCTGCGGATGTCGTCACGGTGTGGCTCCCTGGTGATTCGGCGGCCCGGGCAGCAGCCCGGCTTCGGTGAGGTAAGTGAGTAGCGGGCCCGCGGCCGCACGCAGCGCCGCAGTGTCGATGGCGCCGACGGCTGCACCCTCGATCAGCAGGGTCGCGCCCGCGTCGAGCGGGACCGCGACGAGCGGTCGCGGCATCC
>DASWUW010000105.1:0-3262 GCA_036406335.1 Trebonia sp. | reverse complement strand
GGCGCGCCGATGATCGCGCCGACCCATGCCGAGGTCGCGGGTCAGGTCGGCCTGGCCACCAGTCCCGAGCGGGAGTTCTACGACCTGGTGGTGATCGGCGGCGGCCCGGCCGGGCTCGGCGCGGCGGTCTACGGCGCGTCCGAGGGGCTGCGGACCGTGCTGGTGGAGAAGTACGCCACCGGCGGCCAGGCCGGCCAGTCCTCGCGGATCGAGAACTACCTGGGCTTCCCCGACGGCCTGTCCGGCGGCCAGCTGACCGACCGGGCCCGGCGCCAGGCGGTCAAGTTCGGCGCCGAGCTGCTCACCACGTCCGAGGTAACCAGCCTGGAGGTGAACGGCCCGGCCCGCACGGTCCGGTTCGCCGACGGCAGCGCGGTCGACGCGAAGGCGGTGGTCCTGGCCACCGGGGTCTCCTACCGGCAGCTGGGCGCCCCCGGCTGCACCGAGATGACCGGGGCCGGGGTCTACTACGGGGCGGCGCTGACCGAGGCCGAGGGCTGCAAGGACCAGGACGTGTACGTGGTGGGCGGGGCCAACTCGGCCGGCCAGTCCGCCGTCTACCTGTCGCGCTTCGCCCGGTCGGTGACCATGCTGGTGCGCGCCCGGTCGCTTGAGCAGTCGATGTCGTACTACCTGATCCAGCAGATCGCCGGCATCGAGAACATCACCGTGCGCACCTGCACCGAGGTGTCCGAGGTAACCGGTGCCGGGCACCTGGAGCAGCTCGCGCTGCGCGACCTGGTCACCGGGAGGACCGAAATAGTCGACGCCGGGCAGCTGTTCATCTTTATCGGGGCGTCCCCGGGAACGTCCTGGCTGGACGGCGTGGTGGCCCGCGATATGCGGGGCTTCGTGCTGGCCGGCCCGGACTTCAGCCCGGAAGACGCGGGCTGGCCGCTCGACCGGGCGCCGTACCACCTGGAGACCAGCGTCCCCGGGGTGTTCGTGGCGGGCGACGTGCGGGCCGAGTCCGCCAAGCGGGTCGCCTCAGCGGTAGGAGAGGGCGCCATGGCCGTCATGTTCGTGCACCGGTACCTGGAGACGCTGTGACGGCTGCCCGCATGACGGCCGCCGGACGCGGCCGGGTCGAGTAGAGCCAGGAGAAGTCATGACCGTATCCCCGTGCGACCCGCAGGAACTGCGCACGCTGTTCCTGTTCGAGAAGCTCACCGACGACCAGCTGGACCGGCTCTGCCGGGAGGGCCACGTCGAGGTGATCGAGCCCGGCGTCGTCCACACCGAGGGCGAGCCCGCCCAGAACCTGTACGTGCTGATCGAGGGGACCGTGGTCATGTCCCGCCGGGTCGGCGGCGACGACATCGAGATCACCCGGACCAGCCACCGCGGCGTGTACGGCGGCGCCTACATGGCCTACCTGAGCAACCGGGTGCCGCAGGTCTACCAGAACACCCTCAAAGCCACCGAACGGTCCCGTTTCTACGTCCTCGGGGCGGACTGCTTCGCCCAGATCATGAACGAGTGGTTCCCGATGTCGGTCCACCTGCTCGAGGGACTGTTCTTCGGCAGCAAGAAGGCCACCGAGGCGATCGGCCAGCGGGAACGGCTGCTCGCGCTCGGCTCGCTCACCGCGGGGCTGACCCACGAGCTCAACAACCCGGCCGCCGCGGCCGTGCGGGCCACGTCGAGCCTGCGCGAGCGGGTCGCCGGGATGCGCGGCAAGCTGCGGATGATCGCCAGCGGCAAGTTCGACCCGGCCAAGCTCGAGGCGCTCATCGAACTGCAGCAGCGGGCGGCCGAACGGGTCGCCAAGGCGCCGCAGCTTGATCCGCTGGAGGCCTCCGACCGGGAGGACGAGGTCACCGACTGGCTGGAGGACCACGGCTGCCACGACGGCTGGCAGCTCGCCCCGGTCTTCGTCCAGGCCGGCCTGTACGGCGACTGGCTGGACCAGGTCGCGGACACGGTCGGCCCGGACATGCTGGAGCCCTCGCTCCGCTGGCTGAACTACACGGTCGAGACCGAGCTGCTGATGAACGAGATCGAGGACGCCACCACCCGGGTCTCTACCCTGGTGGGCGCGGCCAAGCAGTACTCGCAGCTCGACCGGGCCCCGTACCAGGTGGTGGACGTGCACGACCTGCTGTCCAGCACCCTGCTGATGCTGTCGACCAAGCTCAAGGGCATCACGGTCGTCAAGCAGTACGACAAGTCGCTGCCCAAGATCCCGGCCTACGCCTCCGAGCTCAACCAGGTGTGGACCAACCTGATCGACAACGCCGTGCAGGCCATGAACGGCGAGGGCACGCTGACCATCCGCACCGCCCGGGACGAGGGCAACCTCCTGGTGGAGATCGGGGACACCGGCCCCGGCATCCCGGCGGACATCCAGAAGCGGATCTTCGAGCCGTTCTTCACCACCAAGGCGGTCGGCGCGGGCACCGGGCTCGGCCTGGACATCGCCTGGCGGATTATCGTCAACAAGCATCACGGGGACCTGCGCGTCGCGTCGGTCCCGGGCGACACCCGCTTCCAGGTTAGGCTGCCTGTCGTGGCCGAGCAGGCCCCGGCGGGACTGGCCGGGGAGCCGGGGAACGCGGAGCCCGCCCAACCAGCGAACGCGGAGAACTCATGACTGAGCAGATGGCCGGCGTAGACCCGAGCGTGGCGCCCAGCGGCACCGGCTGCGTCGAGTGCGAGACCGGCGGCGGCTGGTGGTTCCACCTGCGCCGCTGCACCCAGTGCGGCCACATCGGCTGCTGCGACAACTCGCCCTCGCAGCACGCCACCGGGCACTTCAAGGAGACCGGCCACCCGGTGATCCGCAGCTTCGAACCGGGGGAGGCCTGGTTCTGGTCGTACCCGGACGAGGGCTTCTACGAGACCGGTCCGGCCCTCGAGGGCCCGGAGCACCATCCCCGCGAGCAGCCGGTGCCCGGTCCCGCGGGCCGGGTCCCGGGCGACTGGCGGGTCAAGCTCCACCCGTGAGCGTCGTCACCCGCGGCTTCGCCGGCCGCCGGGGGGAGGAGCCCAAGCTGCCGCCCGGCCAGTACCTGGAGCACGGCTTCCCGGTCCTGCAGACGGGTCCCACCCCGCCGGTGAACACCGCGACCTGGACGTTCACCGTCACCGCGGAGTCCGGCGCGGCTACCCGGTGGGACTGGGAGCAGTTCACCGCGCTGCCCGACGAGGACGTCACCACCGACATCCACTGCGTGACCCAGTGGTCCAAGCTGGGGACCCGCTGGCGCGGGGTCTCCCTCGACACGCTGCTGGACGGCGTCGAGACCAGGGCCGGCTACGC
>DASWUW010000104.1:0-5500 GCA_036406335.1 Trebonia sp. | reverse complement strand
CACTGGAGGTGTCTGCCTTGTCAAGCTCAGTTGCCGAGATGCCCAGCGTCACCGGAGCGTGTCCGCAGCTCCTGACGGCCGCCGTCCGGCACGCGGTGCGGGCGGGCGGCTGCTGGCAAGACACGGCCGACCGCGTGGTGGCCGCGCTCCGCGGGCGGCTGCCCGGACCGGGCCTGCTCTCCGCGGCTCAGCTCGCGGGAGACCCGAGCGGATACCAGACGCACCTGGTGCACGCCGAGCCCGACGGTTCGTTCTCGATCGTGGTCATGGTCTGGCTGCCTGGCCAGCAGACGTCGGTGCACGATCACCTCACCTGGTGCGTGACCGCGGTCCTGGCGGGCACCGAGTACGAGGAGGTCTATGCGAACCGCGGCGATCACCTGCAAGTGGTCGCGCGCAACGCCAACCCGGTCGGCACGGTCAGCGGGTTCGCCCCGCCCGGCGACATCCACCAGGTCACCAACATCGGCGACACGACCGCCATCTCGATGCACGTCTACGGCACCGACATCACCCGCGTCGGCTCCAGCGTCCGCCGTATCTACGACCTCCCGCTCCGCTAGCCGGCCTCCGGCCGGGAACCTCCGGCCGGGTAGCCCTCCGGCCGGGGTAGCCCCGACCCACGATCCCCACCTGTGATCCCCGCCGCGGGCCGTTCCCTGTGATCACGGAAGGTTTCCTGTCGACGGCAAGTTTTACCCGCTCTAGGGGTTTTCTCTTCCGTGATCATGAAACTGCACTCCTGTGAAGGACGATAACAGCAATAAAAGGTAAGGCTAGCTGGATAACAGCAAGAAATGTCTCCACTGGCCTCCGACGACTTCCATAGACCTTCAATAGCCACCGCGGTAGCCCCCGGCCGTTGAGACGGCGGCCCTGGCTGCCCTCGCCGCCGACGTCCCAGGCTCCCGTCGCCGCTCCCGTCCTCGTCCCGTCGCCCCGACCGCTCCACTCCTGCAGCCGTCGCCCGAACTACTGCCCGCACGATCGCGCGGGCGATTTTTTTTGTTCCGAACTTGCGTTGACGACACATAGCGATATATCGTTGAGATGTCGAAGACGACATAGGAACTATCGAAAGAGGTGACGTGCCATGCGTGAAGAACACAGGCGCGGTATGCGAAGCGAAGGCTGGGGCTCATCGCCCCGGCCGGATGGCCCCGAGTGGGGCCCGCGGCCCGGACGTGGTGCGGGCCGGTACGGCAGGGAACGCGGTGAGCGTGGAGACCACGGCGAGCGCGGCGGCCCCGGCTGGGGCGGACCGGGCGGACCGGGGCGCCACGGCGGACCAGGCGGACGCCGCTGGGGTCGCAGTGAGGCTGCCGGGCCCTTCGGGCCGGACGGCCCCGGTGGCCCCGGCTTCCCGGGTGGCCCCGGTTTCCCCGGCGACTTTGGTTTCCGGGGCGGCCCGGAAGAACTGTTCGGGCGGCGCGGCCACGGCCGCGGCTCCCGGGCGCGTAAGGGCGACGTGCGGTCGGCCATCCTCGACCTCTTCGCTGAGGACGAGGGCCGGAAGTGGAACGGCTACCAGCTGATCCAGGAGATCCCCGCGCGCACCGACGGTGCCTGGCGGCCCAGTGCCGGGTCGGTGTACCCGGCGCTGCAGCAGCTCGAGGACGAGGGCCTGATCGCCCCGGAAGGTGCCGGCCGTCGCCGGGTCTTCGCGCTGACCGACCAGGGCCAGACCTACGTGGAGACGCACGCCGACGGGCTGCGCGCCTCGTGGGACGCGGCCGCCGGCATGACGGACGACGATGCGATCGAGTTCCGGAACCTGATCCGCCAGGTCATGATGGCGGTCATGGAGGTGCGGCGGGCCGGCTCCGCGGAGCAGGTTGCCCAGGCGCGGGCGGTGCTCGCGCAGGCGCGCAAGTCGCTCTACCTGATCCTGGCCGACGACGCCGATACAGACGCCGCCAACGCCGCCGACCGGGACGCGGCCGGCGCCAATGCCGCCGCGGATACCCGCGAGCCGCAGGACGGCGAGCCGCCGGACGGCGAGCCGCAGGACGGCGAGCCGCAGGACACGCCGGAAGGCGGCGCGTGACCAAACCGGCCGTCCGGGCCGCTGGCCTGGTCGAGCGGTTCGGGGACCACGAAGCGGTCGGAAAGATCAGCTTCAAGGTCCGGCCCGGGAAACCGTCAGGTTCCCCGGGCCGGCCCCCCGGCGGGCATCGATTCCCGCCGATGCGTCTACCGGTACGTGCAGACATCTGGACGTATCGGTGATAGCGGTTATTTCCTGACCACGTCGGTTAGCCGGGGATGAGAGTTCACTTTCCCGTATCAGCGGCTCATCGGGCAAGTCGGCGCTGGTTATCGAGAGAAATCCGAGACAATGCCGAGAACCTGACGGCGTTCAGCGCCCGCACTGCACCCTGCGATTCCATTGCGATCCGCACCGTAATCGCCGAGCTGCGTACACAGGTAATGATTGCGATTCGAATAACCGGATCCCGGCCGCGAGGCTGGAGATGCCGCTGTTCTTTCCCGTTCCGCCCGCAAGTTCCGGTTGCTGCCGGTTTTGCTGAGAGACACTGCCGGACCCCCCGATGCCGGGCGTCCCGCCGCCAGAGCAACCCGCCAGAGCAACCCGCCAGAGCGACTCGCCAGAGCAACCGCCAGAGCGACCGCAGAAGCCCCGTGCTCCAACGCGCCCCGGAGACAGAAGGGCGGTCCCGGCGGCTCTCTGGCACCGGCGGTGCCAAAGACGCCCCGGGTAAGTTCGCCCAGGGCAGCGTTCGCGGATTCTCAGTGCGCCGGGTAAAGCCCTCCCGGCGTAGCGGCTCAAGCAAGTCAGCCCAGCGAGACCGGGGAATTAAAGAAAAGGGCGACGCCGGGTGGCTACGGGGGCAAACCACCCGGCGTCGCTATCATCGGCGTTCCGACGGGGGCCCGGAACGCCGGCAGCGGTGCCTCGACGGGGGACCGAAGCACCGATATGAATGGTACACGGCTAACCCCCTGTTTGTGTCAAGAACTGATAACAACAAATCCGGAAACGCAATTGCTTCCGGATCGGCGGCCGTCTCCGGCTGAGTGTGCGGCCGATCTCCGGCGTACCGACCGGCGGTTTCACGCCGCCGCATACTGTGCGCGCACGCCGGGAAACTCTTCGTCACTTAGCGTATGGCATTGCGGTAAGTGACATTAGAGATTGCTGTCGGTGAATGCACAAAGCAGCAGAACGTGCATGCGGCGGGCGGGCGCGGTGAAATAGCCGCTCCCGCCCGACTTGACCGGTGTAACCGGAGCAAGCTCCCGTATTGCCCGAAATGGGCGGAATTCCGGGTGGCGGTCAGTGCTGCCCGCCGGGCGGCGGGTCCTGCCGCGCAGGGAGATTCACCCGGTGCTCGAGGAACCCGCGCATGTTGTCGGGCTCGCGCCCGCCGTTGGCGAAAACGACCGCGATGTACGGGATGAGGATCGCCCCCACCGCCGGGATCAGGATCAGCCAGTGCTGGTGGGCGACGAACAGGGCGACGGCGATAGCGAAGCAGAGCACCCTGATGGCCATCATGACCAGGTAACGGTGCTGCCGGTAGCTGATGTCCTCGGACATCGGCCGACGCGCCTGGGTAACCAGGTGCACGTCTTGCGCGCGTGCGCGGCTCATGTGCATCCCTCAAACTAACTTGTTTGTAACGAACCCCTACTACACAGTAGCTCCCCCTGTGAGCAGGCTCGTCGCCGCCCCGGCAGCCACGGCGGACGGGCGGATTTAGCTGGCCTGGCTGACCGAGGACATGTTGAATGCCTCGATCCGCAGCGGGGGCATGGCGGCCCGGTTGAAGTAGTCGCCCCACTCCCGCGGCAGGGTCTTCTCGGTCGCTCCAGCCTCGATGACCCGGGACAGCAGGCCGACCGGCGACTCGTTGAACCGGAAGTTGTTCACCACGCCGGCCACCTCGCCGTCCTCGATGAGGTACACGCCGTCCCGGGTAAGCCCGGTGAGCAGCAGGGTCTGCGGGTCGACCAGCCGGATGTACCACAGGCAGGTCAGCAGCAGCCCGCGCTTGGTCGAGGAGATCATCGACTCCAGCGACGCGGAGGCGCCCGGGGCGGACAGCACCAGGTTGTCGACCGAGGGGGTCGGCGGCAGCCCGGCCAGCCCGGCCGAGTAGCGGCTGCTGTGCAGAGCCGAGAGCGTCCCGGCCGAGAGCCAGGACGCGCGCGGGGCGGGCAGTCCGTTGTCGAACACCGAGGAGTCGCGGCCGGAGGCGTGAGCGACCGCGAACGGCGCGCATTCCAGCCCCGGGTAGGCCGGGTCGCTGAACAGGTCGAGCGGCAGCGCGGCCAGCCGCTCGCCGACCCGCGTCCCGCCGCCGGCCTTGGAGAACACCGTCCGTCCCTCGCTCGCGTCCCGCGCGCCCGCCGACCAGTACAGGTAGATCATCAGGTCGGAGACGGCGGTGGGGGGCAGCAGGGTCTCGTACCGCCCGGCGGGCAGGTCCAGCCGCCGCTCCTGCCAGGCCAGCCGCTGCGCGAGGCCGGCGTCGAGGGCCGCGACGTCCACGTCGCTGAAGTCCCGGGTAGACGCCCCGGTCCAGGCCGAACGGGCCAGGTCGGCGGACTTGGCGTTGAGCTCCAGCCGCCCGGCGGGCTGGTCGTAGCGGGCCCGCACCCCGGCTGAGGTGCCGACGAAGGTGGAGGTCACGTCGTGCTCGGCGAACCCGTAGAGCTTGCGCCCGGCTGACTCGGCGGCGCGCAGCGTGTCGCCCAGCCGGGCTGCGAACGAGCGGAAAACCCCGAAGTCAGTGGCCCCCGGCGTTTCCGGCCAGGAAGTTCCGGAACGGGCCCCCGCTTCGCCCGGCACCAGTTCCGCCGCGTCCTCGGCCGGGGGTGCCTCGGCGGCGGCCTTCTCCGCCTGCCGCACGATGTCCTCGGCCTGGGCGGGGGTGACGCCGGAGCGGGCGATCATCCCGACGCCGGCCGTGCCGTCGGCCCGCCGGTCGACCGAGATCACGGTGAGCGAGCGCGAGGCGGCGACGCCGTTGGTGGTGAGCGTGTTCCCGGCCCAGCGCAGGTTGGCGGTCGAGGTCTCGTCGGCGATGACCACGGTCTCGCCGCCCGGCCGGGCGGCGGCCAGGGCGCGCTCGACCGTCTCCTGCGGGCTGATCGCGCTTGCGTTCGGGCTCACTATTTTCCTTCCTCAGCCGTGTTGAGGATCCGCACCTGACGGAAGAGCGCGGCCGGCGCGCCGTGGCTTACCGGCGCGGCCTGCCCCGGCTGCCCCTTGCCGCAGTTGAAGGCGCCGCCGAGCACGTAGGTCTGCGGCCCGCCCACCGCCTCCATCGAGTTCCAGAAGTCGGTCGTCGTCGCCTGGTAGGCGACGTCCCGGAGCTGGCCGTCCAGGCGGCCGTGCCTGATCCGGAAGAACCGCTGCCCGGTGAACTGGAAGTTGTACCGCTGCATGTCGATCGACCAGGACTTGTCGCCCAGGATGTAGATGCCGTTCTCGACCCCGGCGATCAGCTCGTCCGCCGACGGCCCGTCCGGG
>DASWUW010000103.1:0-2509 GCA_036406335.1 Trebonia sp. | reverse complement strand
TGCATGGAGACGATGGCCGGGGAAGCGGGGTTGGTGTCGACGCGGACGTCGGCCCACTTCGCTACCGGCCAGGGGTAGCTCGTGCCGCCCGTAGCCCAGCTCTGGTGCCCGGTCGCCTGCGCGGCGAGCTCCAGGGTCAGGCTGGCGAACGCGGCACACGTAGGACCGTGGTCGGCCCCGCCGGTGCTGACCTTGCCCCAGATCATCGCCTCCATCTGCGCGGGCGTGTTCGTCTTGGCGAGCTTGAGGTAGTACCGGGCCATGTTGACGACCGCGGCCCGGACCTGCGCGTCCCCGGCCGCCGAGGCGCCGGGTGCGGCGGGCTTCGCGGCCTGGTCCAGGGCGAGCAGGTGCAGCGGCACGCCTGACGGCGCGGTGCTCGCCGCAGCCGCGGTCCCCGGGACGAAACTCAGCCCGGTGATCACCCCGCCGGTCGTCACGGTGACGAGCGCGGTCGCCTGCAGCCACCACGGCTTCCCGCTATCTGCCACAGCCACTCCACCTCCTTGCCGGTTACGGTCCTTGTCGCGGTCTTCGGCCTGCCCCGCGCTCTGCGCCGGCCCCGTGGCCGTCTCACGGCGCTGTTATGCGGTGCGTTTGTCCTGGTGTGGGCCGTGCCCCGCCCGGGATGAGCGGAGGCACCTATTCCGGGGGCAGCTACCAGTCGGCTTCGCTGATGGCGCGGGCTGCCTGGGCGAGCCGCGCGAGTGCCGTGGTCGCGGGGTCGCCGGGGTCAACGTCGACCGCGGCGGCCCGCTCGCTCTCGTCTTGGCGTTCGAGGTCTTTGAGGATGTCGTCGTATACCAGGCGGAATGCGGCGGTGAACTCGCGGGACGTGCCGGCCATCGCCACGTCTTTCCACTCGCTGGTGCTGTCCCAGTGGTCGGCGTCCCAGTCGCCGACCATATGCAGGACGAGGCCGCGCTGCGCGGCGGCGAGCTGCCGCATCAGGGCAGCGGTCATCTCCCACGCGAGGGTGCTGTCGCGGCTGTCCGCGGGAACGACGCCACGGGCAGTGACGGCGGCCCGGCCAGCCTCGACGGCCATGAGCTCGAGCAGGAGCGCGCGGTCCTCGCCGCTTGCCGTGTCGCGGAGCCCGGCCAGGGCGTCCTGGTAGCTACCGGGGTCGCAGGCGGTGGCTGTGGTCATGGCAGGTTCGGTAATAGTCATCAGAGATTGCCTTCCTGGAGATTTCTTCACGGTGATTCCTGGTTTTCCGGCGCGTCCCGGGCGCCGTTACTGGCCCGAGGCGGGGAGGCTGGCGAGGATGGCCTGCACCTGCGGGCTGCCGGGGTTGCCGGCGTTCTCGAACAGGACGTCCGCGTCCGCCGCGAGCTTTGCCGGGTCCCCGGTCATCCACTGGCCGAACACGTCGCTGACCAGGCTGACGGTGCCCACCGCGGTCAGCGGCGCCTTGCACGCCGCCGGGTACCCGGCCCGGGTCACCAGGGCCGCCGAGCCGGTGTACCGCTCGCAGCCCGCCGCCGTGGACTCCAGGCCGGGCTCGACGTCCGCGCCGCCGTTCGCCGAGGTCACGGCTGCGCCCGCGATGATGTTGTTGACCGCACGGGCCGCGACCGTGAGGCTGTCAACCGGGCTGGCAGCGTCGTACGGGTGATGCAGGTTCACCGACCAGGCAATGTCACCGCCCTGAGCCGGGGTGATCGGCTCCAGGCCCACGCGCCCGGTACCGGGATCAGTGAAACGGGGGTTGTCGCCGCTGGTCAGCAGGGAGAACACCCACAGCACCTGATCGGTACCCGGGGCGCAGGCGAAGTTCAGGCCACCCGGCTCGGCCGCCACATCCGGGTTCTCACGCGCCGTCTTGACCTCCGCCTGGACCGTGGCGACGCTCGACGGCCAGCCCGGCGCCGGGCTCCCCGTCGTCACCAGCACCGCGACGACCCCGGCCGCCAGGGCCGTCCCGCCCACCGCCACGACCCGCCAGTGCCGCACCAGCCCTCGCCGCCCAGGCCGCCTCGGCCGCCTCGCCGCCGGCCGCCGGTAGGCGGGCGGCGCGTCCGTCTGGCTCCCATTGGCCGGGGCGTCCACTACGGCCATCCGGCTGCCGGGTTCGTACTCTAGGGCTGGCTGGTCAGCTGGAACTTCCGCCGCTGTCCCCTCCGGGACAAGGCCGCTGACCCCGCCCGCGTACCGGATGCCAACGGGTTCGTACGCCGGCACCGAGCCGGACGCCGGCTGGGCTGCGGGACCTTCCGCCGTGCCCGGCGCGACAGGGCTGCTCGGCTGCCTACCCGCTGCATCGAGCGCCGCGAGCCGACGCTCCAGCTCAGCTGCCCGCTGCTCGATCTGAGCGAGCCTGTCGGTATCACTCATCGCAATTCCCTTCGGTGGTTTGGTTCCGGCGGCAGCCGCGGACGGCTGCCCTTCCAGCGGCGCCGCCTCCAGCGCCGGCGCGACGCACCGCGTACAGCACCCGCCCGCCGCGACCGCTGGGTCACCTGGCCAGCGCAGCGGGCACTCGGCAGCCGGGCCGTGCGTCAGGCCG
>DASWUW010000102.1:0-2804 GCA_036406335.1 Trebonia sp. | reverse complement strand
CGTGACCCGCCGCAAGGAGAGCGCCCGTGCCCGCACTGCCCGCCGTTGAACGCCGTACCGCTGAGCTGGCGGGCCTGGCCGTGCCGTTCGTCGAGCTGACCGGGTCAGCTGACGGCCCGACCCTGACGGTGATCTCCGGCGTGCACGGCTGCGAGTACGCCTCCATGGCCGGCGTGCGGCGCTGGCTGCGCGCGCTGGAAGGCCGCCCGCTGCGCGGCCGGGTCCGCGCCGTACCGGTACTCAACGTGACCGCGTTCGCCGCCCGGACGCCGTTCGTGGTGCCGGAGGACGGCAAGAACCTCAACCGCTCGTTCCCCGGCGACCCGGGGGGGACCCTCGCCGAGCGACTCGCCTGGGACGTCTACACCCAGCTCATCCAGGGGTCGGACGCCTACGTGGACGTGCACTGCGGCGACCTGGTGGAGGCGCTCCAGCCGTTCGCGCTGTACGAGGCGGGCCCGGCCGAGGACCGGGCGCGGGAACTGGCGACCGCCTACGGCCTGCCCTACGTGATCCGCCAGCCCGCCGGATCCGGGCTGAACGGCACCAGCAGTTCCAGCGCCGCCGCGGCCGGGATCCCGGCTATTACCGCCGAAGCGGGCGGCTGCGGGCTGGTTGACGAGCACGCCGTCGCGCTGCACGTGGCCGGGCTGAACGGGATCCTGGCCAGCCTGGGCATGGCCGAGGCGGATCCTCCGGCTGCGCCCCCGGCCCCGCCGGCCTACCTCGGCCAGTTCCTCTGGCCGCGGTGCGAGAAGGCCGGCTGGTGGGAGCCCTCGGTCAAGGCCGGCGACACGGTCACCCGCGGGCAGGTGATCGGCACGGTATCCAGCCTGGACGGAGGGCACGTGCAGGAGACCGTCACCGCGCCCGCCGACGGCGTGCTGATCTTCGTGACCAGCTCGCCCGCGGTCGCCGACCACGGACTGCTGCTCGGCCTCGGCGCCGTGTGACCGCCCCCGCGCCCGCCGCTCACCAGCACCAGCAACAGCACCAGCACGACCGATCTAACCAGCACCAGCACGACGGGAAGACGACGGACATGCAGCTTTTCGAGGTGGCACCGCCTGGGGCGGGACCGAGCCTGGCCCTGCACGGCGGAGCCGGGGGACGGGCCGAGGACCTCAGCGGCGCCGAGCGCGCCCGGTACGAGCAGGGACTGCTCGCCGCCTACCAGGCCGGCTGGCAGGTGCTCAGCGCGGGCGGCGACGCCCTGGACGCCGTCTGCGCCAGCGTGGAAGTTCTCGAGAACGACCCGCTGTTCAACGCGGGGCGCGGCGCGGCGCTGACCGCGTCCGGACAGGCTGAGCTCGACGCGTCGGTGATGACCGGATCGGGGGCCGCGGGGGCGGTCGCCGCCTCCCGCTACGCCCGGAGCCCGGTCCGGCTGGCCCGCGCGGTGATGGAGCACACCGAGCACGTGCTGATGGTCGCCCCGGACGCCGCGTTCGCCGAGCACTACGGCCTCGACGTGGCGGGGCCCGGCTACTTCGTCACCGAGGAGCGCCAGCGGCAGCTGAAGCAGGTGCTGGACGGCCGGGTCGCGGCCGCCCGGCACGGGACGGTCGGCGCGGTGGCGCGCGACGCCGGCGGGCGGGTCGCCGCCGCCACGTCCACCGGCGGGATGACCGGCCAGGCCGACGGGCGGATCGGCGACACGCCCATCGTCGGCGCGGGCATCTACGCCCGCGACGGCGTCGCGGCGGTCTCCTGTACCGGACACGGCGAGGCGTTCATCCGCGGTGTCGTGGCCTACGACGTCGCCGCCCGGATCCGCTACGCCGGCGCCGGCCTCGCCGCGGCCGTCCGGGAGACCTTCGCCCAGGAACTCACCGCCCGCGGCGCTACCGGCGGCCTGGTCGCCGTCGGCGGCGACGGCCGCGTGGTCGTGGCGCACAACTCGCCGATGATGTTCTCCGCCCGCGGCCCGGGTCCCGAGCCGGCGCTGACAATATGACCGACGGGCGAAAAGGGGACCACCCGCTGCGGGAGGAGATCTTCCGGCGGATGGACGAGCTCACCCCGGCCGAGCGGAAGGTGGCGCGGACCCTGCTGGCCCACTACCCGGGCGCGGGGCTGCAGAGCACGGCCGCGCTGGCCGCCGCGGCGGGAACCAGCAAGCCCACCGTGCTGCGCCTGCTGGCCCGGCTCGGTTTCGGCAGCTACCCCGGCTTCCAGGAGCGCCTGCGGGCCGAGGTCAACCGGTCCATGAGCGCCAGCCCGCTGAGCCGCGCCCAGGCCCGCCGGACGGCGCCAGCGGACGACAGCGTCTTTCTCCGCGCCGTCGGGCAGCGCACCCAGCTGGTCACCCGGCTGCGGGATACCGTGCCGCCGGGGGAGATCGAACGGGCCGTTACTCTGCTGGCCGGGCGGCCGCGGCACGTCGTCATCTCCGGCGGGTACTTCTCGCGGCTGATCGCCCGCGTGCTGGCCATGCAGCTGGACCAGCTGATCCCGAAGGTGGACTACGCCGACGAGCCGCTCGGCGCGGACATCGGCAAGTACCTGCGCGCCGGGCGCGACTCGGTCGCCATCGTGTTCGACCTGCGCCGTCACGAGCTGGCCGCCCAGGAGGTGGTGACGCTGGCCAAGACCCGCGGCGCCAGCGTCATCCTGATCACCGACGAGTCGCTGTCCCCGGCGGCGGAGCAGGCCGACATCGTGCTCCCGGTCCCGGTCGACGGCATCCCCTTCGACTCGTTCGCCGCGCTGCTCGTGCTGACCGAAAGCCTCGTCGACGCCGTCTTCGACCGGAGCGGCGAGGCGGCGATCGAGCGGATGACCGACTGGGAGCAGTCGGTGCA
>DASWUW010000101.1:0-4026 GCA_036406335.1 Trebonia sp. | reverse complement strand
CTGGGTACGGCAAGCCCTGGACGCCAGCTGGGAAGAGCTCTACGCGAGCGCCGCCCACCCGGGCCAGGCCCGCGACCCGCTCTTCGTCCCGCACCTGTCCGGGGAACGCACCCCGTACTCCGATCCGGCGCTGCGCGGTTCCTGGACCGCGCTGTCGCTGGCCGCCGACCGGACGTCGCTGCTGCGCAGCGCGCTAGAAGGAACCGCGTTCGCCATCCGCGACGCCTTGGACGCCCTGCTGGCCGGCGACCGCCCGGCGCAGCTGCGGCTCGCCGGCGGCGGCACCCTCGCCGCCGGCTGGCGGCAGCTGCTGGCCGACGTGCTCGGGGTGCCGCTGTACGCGGTGGACGTGCCCGCGGCCTCCGGCCGGGGCGCGGCGCTGCTCGGCGCCCGCGCCGCGGGCCTGCTGAGCGACGCCGACATCCAGGGGGCGCTGGCACCGCCGGCCCGCCTGGCGGCGGAACCAGACCCGGCGGCCGCCGCTTTCCACGCCGAGCGCCAGGCCCGGTTCCGGCGCACCGTCGCCGCCCTCGCCGGATCCGGAAAGGAGCCAGCATGACCAGCCTGACTGAGAAGACCCTGACCCAGCTGAACCCCGCCGTGGCGGTTCCGCGTTACGACCGCCGCGACGTGACGACCGGCATCGTGCACGTCGGCGTCGGCAACTTCCACCGCTCGCACCAGGCGGTGTACATCGACACGCTGATGAACAGCGGCCTGGCGCTGGACTGGGGCATCTGCGGGATCGGCCTGCAGCCGTCCAACGTCGCCATGCGCGACGCGCTGGCGGCCCAGGACAACCTGTACACCGTGGTCCTGCGGCACACCGACGGCACCTGGGACGCCCGGGTCATCGGGTCCATCACCGAGTACCTGTTCGCGCCGGACGACCCCGAGGCCGCCATCGAGAAGATGGCCGACCCGGCCACCCGGATCGTGTCCCTCACCGTCACCGAGGGCGGCTACTACCTCGACGCCGTCACCGGCGAGTTCAACTCTGGCGACGAGGCAATCCAGGCCGACCTGCGCCCGGGCGCGGTCCCGGGCACCGTCTTCGGCCTGGTGACCGAGGCCCTGGCCCGCCGCCGGGCCCGCGGCATCCCCGCCTTCACGATCTTGTCCTGCGACAACATCCAGGGCAACGGGCACGTCAGCCAGCGCACGTTCACCGCTTTCGCCCGGCTGCGCGACCCGGAGCTGGCTGACTGGGTCACCGCCCGCGTCCGCTTCCCCAACTGCATGGTCGACCGCATCACCCCCAAGACCACCGACGAAGACCGGGCCGAGCTGAGCCGCCGGTTCGGGATCGGCGACCAGTGGCCCGTGCTGTGCGAGCCATTCACCCAGTGGGTGCTGGAAGACAACTTCGCCAGCGGCCGCCCGCCGCTGGAAGACGCCGGCGTGCAGATCACGTCGGACGTGGAGCCGTACGAGCTGATGAAGCTGCGGCTGCTCAACGCCAGCCACCAGGCCCTGTGCTACCCGGGCCACCTGGTGGGCTACCGCCTGGTGCACGAGGTCACCACCGACCCGCTGTTCGCGCGGTACCTGCTGGACTACATGACCGGCGAGGCGATCCCCACGCTGCGGCCGGTACCCGGCGTCGACCTGACCGGGTACGCCAGCCAGCTCATCGAGCGGTTCTCCAACCCCGAGGTCGGCGACACCGTCGCCCGGCTGTGCTCTAACGCGTCTGACCTGATTCCCAAGTTCCTGCTGCCGGTCATCCGCGAGCAGCTCGCGGCCGGCCGGCCGATCACCCGGTCGACGGCGGTCGTCGCCGCCTGGGCCCGGTATGCCGAGGGCACCGACGAGAACGGCGCGGCGCACGAACTCGACGACGACCTCGCCCCGCAGCTGCGGGCCGCGGCCGGCCGGCAGCGGCAGGACCTGACCGCGTTCCTCGACGGCAACCGCTCGGTCTTCGGCGAGCTGGCCGACGACCCCCGGTTCACCGGGGTCTACACCGCGGTCCTGGCTTCGCTGCTCGACCGGGGCGTGCGGGGCACTTACGCGGCCCTGGACCAGCTCGCGGCCCAGGCCGACGCGGTGTCTCCCGCCGCCGAGAGGAAAACGTCATGACCAGCATGCGACGCGTCGTCGTCTACCCGGGGCGGGTCACGGTCGAGACGGCCGACGTCCCCGTCCCCGGCCCGGGCGAGGCCCTGGTCCGCACGCTCGTGACGGGCGTCTGCGGATCCGACGTGCACGCCGCCCACGAGCGCCACCCCTTCGTGCCGCTGCCCTACCGGCCCGGACACGAGACCGTCGGGATCATCGAGGCCGCCGGCCCGGAGGCCGCGGGCGCCGTCCCCGGGCAGCGGGTCATCGTGCAGCCGTTCCTGCCCTGCTGGACGTGCAAGATGTGCGCCTCGGGCCGGGAGAACCTGTGTGAGAACCTGCAGTTCTTCGGCTGCGGCTACCCGCAGGGCGGCCTGGCGGACCGGTTCACCCTGCCCGCCGACCGGCTGTTTCCCGTGCCGGACGAGCTGGACGACCTCACCGCGGCGCTGATTGAGCCGCTGGCCACGCCGGTGCACGCGGTGCGGCTGACGGGCGACGTCGCCGGGCGTTCAGTGGCCGTGCTCGGCACCGGGACGATCGGGCTGTTCACCATCGCCGTGCTCCGGGCGCACGGCGCCGGCAAGATTGTCAGCACCGACCCCAACCCGGACAAGCGCGCCCGGGCCGCGGCCCTGGGCGCCGACGTCACGATCGACGCCCGGACAGCGGACGTGGCCGGCCAGGTGCGGGCCACGCTGGGCGGCAGCGCCGACATCGTCTTCGACTGCGTCGGGATCCAGTCGTCGATGGACCAGGCCATCGCCATCGCCGACAAGGGCGGGACGGTCGTGGTGGTGGGCGTCCCGGCGGCCGCGGTCACCGTCCCGCTGCCGGTCGTGCAGGACCACCAGATCCGCATCCAGGGCAGCGCGACGTACCTCCCCGAGGACTACCGCGAGTCCGCTGACCTGCTCCGCCGGAAAACGGTCAGGTCGGCCGACTTCGTGACCGCCACCCGGCCGCTCGACCAGGTCGCCGAGGCGTTCGCGCTGGCCTCGTCGGGAGACCACGTCAAGGTCCTGGTGACGGTCAGCGGGTGACGATCACCGACCCGCTGCGCGCGGCGCTCCCGGCCGCGCTGGTGGCCCTCGACTTCGACGGCACGCTCGCCCCGATATCGCCCCATCCGGACGACGCCCGCCCGGTCCCCGGCGTCCACCAGGTGCTGCGCGCGGTACGCGCGACCGGGGCGGCCCTGGCCGTCATCTCCGGCCGCAGCATCGCCTCGCTGCTTCGGGTCAGCGGCCTGGACACCGTGCCCGGCATCGTCATCTACGGCATGCACGGCGTCGAACGGTGGGAGGACGGCCGGCTGCGGGCGCCGGACCCGCCCGCCGGGATCGGCGAGCTCCGGGTCAGCCTGCCCAGGATCGTGGACGCGGTGGCGCACGATCCCGCGGTCTGGATCGAGGACAAGAACCTGTCCCTCGTGGTGCACACCCGGCTCACCGCGGACCCCGACCGCCTGCTGAGGCTGCTGCGCGACCCGGTCACCACGGCCACGACGGCCGCGGGACTGGAAGTGCGTCCGGGCAAGCAGGTCCTGGAGATCGTCATCCCGGGTACCGACAAGGCGACGGCGGTCCGCGAGCTCATCGGCGACGAGACGGCGGCGGTCTGGTACGCGGGCGACGACGTCGGCGACGTTCCCGCCATCCGGGAAGTGAACGCCTGGTCGGCGCGCACCGGCCGCCCTAAGCTGGCCGTCGCGGTCGGGCCCGCGGGAACCGGCCCGCTCGCCGGGCTGGCCGACGTGACCGTCCCCGATCCGCCGGGCGTGCTCGCGCTGCTGCGACGGCTCATCGGGGACCAGGGGTAGCGGCGGCCGGCCGCTCGCCCGAGGCGGGCTCCGTCCCGCCTGCCCGCTAGTCATCGGCCGGCGGGGCCGGCGCGGTCATCTGGAACAGCGCCGCGCTCAGGCGCACCCGGATCGTGCCCGGTGTCCGCGGGCCCTGGGCCCGG
>DASWUW010000100.1:0-10030 GCA_036406335.1 Trebonia sp. | reverse complement strand
CCCAGTGCTCGATCGCCTCGACGAACGCGTCCTGCACCGCGTCCTCGGCTAGGCCCACGTCGCCGGTGCGCGCGGCCAGCGCGGCCCTGATCCGGGTCGCTTCCTCCCGGTAGGCGCGCTCGAGCTGCTCGCGGCCGGCATCCACGCGCCCAGTGTTCCACGCGACGAGGGAGAACGGGCGGAGGGAGAGCAGGCCGGGCTCGTTCGGGCGGCTGGAGAGCGGCACAGGGCCGGCGCCCGGATCTTGGGGACCCGCCAGTGACCGCGCTGAAGGCCGGAAACCTACCATGAGCCCTATGACCGAAATCAGGCTTGCGGAGCGGATGGGGCGGCTAGGAACCGAGTCGGCATTTGAAGTGCTGGCCCGGGCCAAGGCACTGGAGGCCACCGGGAAGACCGTGATTCACCTGGAGATCGGCGAGCCGGACTTTCCCACCGCCGACCACATTTCCCAGGCGGCGGTGCAAGCACTGCTCGGCGGCCAGACGCACTACGTGCCCGCGCCCGGGATAGCGCCGCTGCGAGAGGCGGTCGCGGCGTTCCTCGACCGGACCGGGCGGCTGCGCGGCGTCTCCCCTGACCGGGTGGTGGTCACGCCGGGGGCCAAGCCCGTCATGTTCTTCACCATCCTCGCGCTGTGCGGGCCCGGGGACGAGGTGCTCTATCCCGGCCCCGGGTTCCCGATGTACGAGTCGATCACCTCGTTCGCCGGAGCGACACCGGTACCGGTACCGCTGCGGGAGGGCAACGGGTTCCGGATCGACGTCGACGAGCTCGCCTCGCTCGTCACGCCGCGTTCGAAGCTGCTGATCCTCAACTCGCCGCACAACCCCTGCGGGTCGGCGCTGACCCGGGAAGACTGCGCGGCGAGCGCCGAGCTAGCGGTCCGGCACGACCTCGTGGTGCTGTCGGACGAGGTCTACTGGGCGCTCCGGTACGACGGCCCGCACGCCTCGGTGCTCGAGTTCGACGGAATGGAAGCACGGACCGTGCTGCTCGACGGCTGGTCGAAGACGTACGCGATGACCGGGTGGCGGCTCGGGTTCGGCGTTTTTCCCGCCGCGCTGGTGGAGCCGGTCACCCGGCTGGCGATCAACTCGGTCTCCTGCACCTCGGCGTTCAGCCAGTACGCGGCCATCGCCGCGCTCGAGGGGCCGCAGGACGGGGTGACCGCCATGGTGGCGGAGTTCCGGCGGCGGCGCGACGTGATCGTCTCCGGGTTGAACGCGATTCCCGGGGTCACCTGTGTCCCGCCAGACGGGGCGTTCTACGCCTTTCCGAACGTATCCGGGACCGGAGTGCCGGCCGCCGTGCTGGCCGGGCGCCTGCTGAGCGAGGCCGGGGTGGCTACCCTGGCCGGGACCGCGTTCGGCACCTGGGGCGAGGGTTTCCTGCGGCTGTCCTACGCGAACTCAGTGGCCAACCTCCAGCTGGCCCTGGACGCGATGAAGTTCCTGCTGGCCTAGCCCGGGACCAGTGTGACGAGGGTGAAACTTCCACGGCAGAGCGCTTATCGGTGGCAGAGCGCTTATCGATGCCAGTGAAAACAAACTAAATGTCCCGCTACTGCACCGTTCCTGCTTTTAATCGCGATTTCAACGAATATTTCGCGAACCGGGTCTTAGACTCGCGCTAGCCAGGCACGGGGCCGTGCGCAGTACGCCCGGCCCCGCGGCCGGCTCATGTCGATCTTTTATCTGCGGCTAAGGCATGAACAGGCGAGGGCAGAGCAATGAATGGCCCTGACGCGCTCACCGGCGAGCGGCGAGGCGGGCGGTCAGCGCTGCCCGACGCGGGCACCGAAACCAGCCCGGGAACGGCCGGCGGCCAGGAACTTCCCCCCGGCGCGGGAAAGATTCCCGGGACGGCGCCCCCGGCCCGGGAGACGAGGTCCGGGGGCAAGAGTCCGCGCGGGGCCGGCCAGCCGACGCGGCTGTCGCTCAGCAACTGGTCGGTGTCGCTGCGGCTAGCCGCGGTCGTCGCCGTGGCCAGCGTGGCGGGCCTGGTCTTCGGCGGCCTGCGGGTCGCGGACGCGGTGCGCGACGCCGGCGCCTACGGCCGCACCGCGCAGCAGGCCCAGCTTGGCGTGCGGGTGACCGCCCTCGCGCAGGCGATGGAGGACGAGCGGGACGCGTACGCGGGCTCCGCCGCCTACGGCATCCTGGCCTCCGACGCGTCCGCGGACAAGGCGGGCCCGACGGTCACCCAGCCCCTGAGGCAGGCTCAGGCCAAGGCAGCCAGCCAGCTCGAGGCGGCTGAGCAGACCACCGACGAGCGGGCCGCGCAGGCCCGCATCCGCGCCGCCGCCATCGGTACCGCGTTCCCGGCCAGCGTCCAGGCCAAGGCGGCCGTCGTCGTCACGATGATCAACAGTATCCCCGGGCTGCGCAGCGGGCTGACCCAGTCCACGCCGACCTCGGTCATCACCAACTACTCGAGCTCCGTCGGCGACCTCTTCGTGCTTAACGACGAGATCACCGCCGCCAGCGGCGACGACCAGCTCTCGGAGCAGGTGCGCGCGCTGAGCGCGCTCTCCCGGGCCAAAGACGAGGCATCGCAGCAACGGGCGTTCCTGTACGCCGCCCTGACCGAGGCAGCGGTCAACGACGCGGGCGGCACCCGCCGTACCGCGCCGTCCAACAACATCGGCCTGCAGTCCCTGGAGGACGCGGGCGGCCTGAGCCAGTTCACCGCCGCGCAGGGACTGCAGTTCGCCGACATCCTGGACTTCAACGACGCGGCGACGACCGCTCAGTCCGCCGCCTACACGGCGGCCGTAGCCGACCCGCGGGCCAGCACCGCGCAGCTCATCGAGGGCTTCGTCATCCTGAACGCCGACCCGCGGCTCACCTTCGAGAAGGTCGGCGGCGAGAACGCACTGGGCTTGGACCGGGCCAGCGCGGCCGCCACCTGGTACGCCGATCAGTCCGCGTTCATCGGCGAGCTGCGGCAGAGCGAGACGCAGGTCATGAGCACGATCGTGACCCGCAGCCAGATGCTGCGCCGTGATGCCATCCGGTCGGCGATCCTCACCGCGGTACTGACAGTGCTGGCACTGCTCCTCGTGCTGCTCGGGACCCTGCTGGTGGGCCGCACGCTGGTCAATCCGCTACGCCGGCTGCAGACGGACGCGCTCGATATCGCGACGAGGCGGCTTCCGGCCCGGGTGGCGGCCGCCGCCGCGGCCACCGAGGTCCCCGAGGGACCGGTCACCGTCGAGCCGATCGGCGTGCAGTCCACCGACGAGATCGGGCGCGTGGCCCGTGCGTTCGACCAGGTCCACGCCGAGGCGGTCCGGCTGGCGGGCAACGAGGCGCAGCTGCGGGGCAGCCTCAGCGCGATGTTCATCAGCCTGTCGCGGCGCAGCGTCCCGCTGATCGACCGGCTGGCCCGGATGATCGACGCCATGGAGCAGAACGAGGACAGCCCGGACCAGCTGGCCAACCTGTTCTCCATGGACCACCTGGTGACCCGGATGCGGCGGAACTCGGAGAACCTGCTGGTGCTCGCGGGCGAGGAGCCGGTGCGCAAGTGGACCGATGCCGTCCCGCTGGCCGACGTGACCCGCGCCGCCGCGGCGGAGATCGAGCAGTACGGCCGGGTCACGCTCTCGGTCCCGCCCGGGATCACGGTCTCCGGGCAGGGCGCGGCCGACGTGGTGCACCTGCTCGCCGAGCTCATCGAGAACGCCACCCTGTTCTCGCCGCAGAACACGCAGATTCGGGTCACCGTCATGGAGCTGAGCACCGGCGGGGTGCTGGTCGAGGTCCGCGACGACGGGGTCGGGGTCTCCCCCGGCAGGCTGGCCGACATGAACTGGCGGCTCGACCACCCGCCCGACCTGGACGTGTCCATCTCCCGGCACATGGGGCTGTACGCCGTCTCCCATCTGGCCACCAGGCACGGCATCCGGGTCAAGCTCCGCCCCGGCACCCCGCAGGGACTGTCCGCGCTGGTCTGGCTGCCCAGCTCGCTGGCCCGGCATGAGCACGTCCCCCCGGCCCGGGTCGCCGGGCCGGGACCCTCCCGGCCGTCCGGCGCGCCCGGCCCGGCCCCGCTGGGGGGCTCCCGGCTGGCCGCCCCGGCCCGCCCGGGGACCGGCCGTCACCGGGGAGCGCTCGCCGCCAACGGCGAGCGGCCGGCCGCGAACGGCCGGAGCGGACCGCAGACCCGGCCGTCGACGGTGTGGTTCGCCGCCAAGCGCCCGTCATCCGATACCCCGGCGGGGTCCCCGGACGAGCGCCCGGGCGGCTGGCCGCCGGGCACCGCCGGCTGGCCCGAGACCGGCCCGGCGGCGCCCGGCTCCCGGAGCGGGTACGACCCGGGCAGTGAACCAGGCGGGCAGACCTCCGCGGGACTGCCCCGGCGGGTAGCGCGGACGAGCGCCCGGACGGACCCGGGCACGCCGGTGCTCAGCGCCCCCGCGGCCGGAATGACCGGGCCGCCGCCGACCCCCTATCCCGAGGGCGCTCACTACCCGGGCGCCCGGGAACCGGAGGACCGGTACGGGCCGGAGCAGCTGCCGTCCCGGCGACGGTCCCCCGAGGCGGCGCGCAACCGCCTGTCCGGGTTCCAGCTTGGCAGTCGCGATGCCGTGCAGGCGGGTCCTGGACCTCGCCCGGCACCGCCCGCAGAAAAGGAGAGCACCCGTTGAGCGGCGTCTACCGCGAGGACCTGAACTGGCTCGTCACCGATTTCACGCTGCGCGTGGCGGACGTCGCCCACGCGATCGTGGTGTCCGCCGACGGGGTGCCGCTGGCCCTGTCGGCCGGCATCCCCGGCCAGGCCGTCGAGCAGTTCGCCGCGATCACCTCCGGCCTGACCAGCCTGGTCGCCGGCGCGGCCCGGATCATGGACGCGGGCCTGCCCCGGCAGGCGCTGGTGGAGATGGAATACGGGCTGATGTTCGTGAAGGCGATCAGCGACGGCTCCAGCCTCGCGGTGCTCGCCGCGCCGGAGTGCGACACCCGGCAGGTCGCCTTTGAGATCACCCGGCTGGTCGAGGCGGTCGGTGAACTGCTGACCCCAGCCGTCCGGGCCGAGGCCTAGCGGGCTGTTTCCGGGCGATTAGCGCCTTACGCCGTAACGATCGGTAATTAGGCATTATCGCTCGCGGCGGCGGGCAAAAGTCCGACTAGCGGCCAACATCGCCTTTCGGAGGGCTAGTATCGCCGATCAGGGAAAGCGCCGGGCCGCTGGGGGCGGCCCCGCCTGGGAATGAAATCCGTTACGGGGCGGAGTCATTATGGGCGCGGCATTGTTCCGGCGCGAGATCTGGCGGTTAGCCAACGGGGGGTCGGAGTGCGCGTCCTTGTTCTGGGTGGTGACGGATTCTGCGGCTGGCCGACGTCGCTGCACTTGTCCGCTCGCGGCCATGACGTCACGATCGCGGACAATCTGTCCCGGCGCAAGATCGACGTCGACCTGGAGGTCGGGTCGCTCACGCCGATCGCCGGAGTCAGCGACCGCCTGCGGGGTTGGCGCGAGGTATCCGGGCGCGAGATCGGCTTCGTCGGCCTCGACGTCGCCACCGAGTACGACCGGTTCACCGCGCTGCTGCGCGAACTGCGCCCCGAGGCGATCGTGCACTTCGCCGAGCAGCGGGCGGCACCGTACTCCATGCGGTCGGACAGCACCAAGCGCTACACGGTGGACAACAACATCCGCGCCACCCACAACCTGCTGGCCGCCGTGGTGCACACCGGGACCGACGCGGCGATCGCGCACCTGGGCACGATGGGGGTGTACGGCTACGGCTGGTCGGGCGACGCGCCCATCCCCGAGGGCTACCTGACGGTGAAGGTGCCGACTCCGGCGGGCGAGCTGGAACGGGAGATCCTGCACCCGGCCAACCCCGGGTCGGTCTACCACCTGACGAAGACCCTCGACCAGCTGATGTTCGCGTTCTACGCCCAGAACGACGGCCTGCGCATCACCGACCTGCACCAGGGCATCGTCTGGGGTACCCAGACCGATGAGACCGCGGCCGACGAGCGGCTGGTCAACCGGTTCGACTACGACGGCGACTACGGCACCGTACTCAACCGCTTCCTCATGCAGGCGGCAGTCGGCCACCCGCTGACCGTGCACGGCACCGGCGGCCAGACCCGCGCGTTCATCCACATCCAGGACACCGTGCGCTGCGTCGAGATCGCGATCTCCAATCCGCCCAAGGCCGGCGAGCGGCCGAAGGTCCTCAACCAGGTCACCGAGACGCACCGGGTGATCGACCTGGCCAAGCTGGTCGCCGACACCGCCGGCGTCGGCGTCGCGCTGCTGCCGAACCCGCGGGTGGAGGCGGAGGAGAACGAGCTCAGCGTGCGCAACGACCAGTTCCTCGCGCTCGGTCTGCGGCCCACCACCCTCTCGGAGGGACTGCTCACCGAGGTCAGGGAGGTAGCCGCCCGGTACGCGCACCGCGCCGACCTCCGCAAGATCATCTCCCGCTCGGTATGGCGGCCGGGCATGCCCGGTGCCGACGACCTGATCCTGGAGCGGCCGCTGGCCGGGGTCGCAGGCGAGCAGTTGCGCTGAGGCCGCCGCTGTCTAGGTGCCCGGGTACGTAAGAGTGCCGATGCCCGGGCCGGCACTCGCGGGCAGAATAATGCGCTAAGACCCTGCTTCTTATTGGCCAATGAGATCATTAGACTGATGATTGGCCTGGCTGGTTTCGCCGCGATGCTCCAGACCCACGGCAGCGGCGGGAGATAATGCGGGGAGCGGAACCGCGACTACGTGAGGTGCGCATGAATTCCCCGGCTGCGTCCGGCAGTCTCGCTGCCGAGCGGCGACGCTGGCCGTTGCCGGCCGACGTATCCGGCTTTGTCGGCCGGCGGGAAGAACTCGCCCGGCTGGCGGGGTTGCTGGAGGCGTCGCGGCTGGTCACGGTGACCGGGCCGGGCGGCGTGGGCAAGACCCGGCTCGCGCTGCGGGCGGCCGCCGACATCGGCTGCGCTGAAGGCAGCTGCCTGATCGAACTGTCTGGCCTCACCGATCCCGGGTTGGTGCCGGACACGGTGGCACTGCGCCTGGGACTGCAGCGCGCGGACGCCGCCAGCCCGCTCGACACGGTGCTCAGCGGACTCCGGGGCCGGGAACTGCTGCTGATCCTGGACACCTGTGAGCACCTGACCAGCGCCTGCGCCCAGTTCGCGGCCGCGGTGCTGCGGGAGACGAGCGGCATCAAGATCCTGGTCACCAGCAGGCAGCCGCTGCACGTGCCGGGCGAGCAGGTGCTCCGGCTCCAGCCGCTGCCGGTGCCGGGCCCGGACAACGGTACTGGCGCGGGCACCGGCTCGGACGACGCGGTCGAGCTGTTCGCGCAGCGCGCCGCGGCCGCGGTCAGCGGGTTCACCCTGGCCCCGGCGGACCTGCCCCACGTGATCAGGCTGTGCCGGCGGCTGGACGGCATCCCGCTGGCGATCGAGCTCGCCGCGGTCCGGGTGCGGGCGCTGCCGGTGGCCGAACTAGCCGCGCGCGTCGACGCCGGCCTTGCGTCCGGGACCGGCAGTCGCCGGGGCATGGTCAGCCGGCACCAGACGGTGCACGCGGCCATCGAATGGTCCTACGGGCTCTGCACCGAGTCCGAGCGGGCTGCCTGGCGGCGCCTGTCGGTGTTCGCCGGGACCTTCGACCTGGCGGTGGCGCGGGACGTGACCGCCGGCGACGCGGTACCGGCCGGGCAGGCCGCCCGGGTACTGGGCGGCCTGCTGGACAAGTCGGTCGTGCTCCCCGCGGGTACCGGCCGCTTCCGGCTGCTCGACTCGGTGCGCGAGTACGGCGCCGAGCGGCTGGCCGCCAGCGGCGAGGACGCCGGCTGCCGGGAGCTGCACCTGGCCCGGTACCTGACCCTGAGCAGCGAGTTCAGCCACCGCCTAGTCGCCGACGGGCAGCGGGACCGGCTTAACCGGCTGCGCGCTGAGCACGCGAACATCCGGGGCGCGCTCGAGTTCGGCCTCGCGGCCCCCCGGCCCGGCCTGGCCGGCGCTGACGCCGCGGCGGAGCAGCAGCGGGCCCGGTCCGGGGCCCGGCTCGCCGCCGCGCTGTTCCCCTACTGGTTTATGTCCGGCGCGATCCGCGAGGGCATGCACTGGCAGGACAGGGTGCTCGGCCGGTTCGCCGAGCCGTCCCGGGAACGGGCCAGCGCGCTGGCCAACCTGGCGCTGCTCGGCACGCTGGCCGGCGCGGGCGAATCGGCCGCCCAGGCCAGCGAGTCGATCGCCATGGCGGCACGGCTGGGGGACGCGCGGACCCAGGCCCGGGGTTACCTCGCGCTCCAGTTCGCCCTGAGCATCGAGGGACGCTACACCGAGGCGCTGGAGGCGGCGCAGCAGGCGCGCTGGCGCCTGGAGGAGCTCGGCGCCGACCACGCGCTGCGCACCCTGGACATGCAGCTCGCGCACACCTACATGCACCAGCGGAACTTCGACGCGGCGCTTGAGCACAGCGAGCGCCTGCTGCGCGGCCTCGGCCCGGGCGAGCGGTGGCTGCGCGGCAACGCGCACGCCCTGTCCGCGCTCTCCTGCTACCAGCAGCCCGGCCGGAAGCGGGAATGCGAGGCCGCCGCGCTCGCCGCGCTGCGCGCGTCCGCGGAGATCGGCAACCTGGTCGGCGAGGCCTACTCGCTCGAAGTGCTCGCCTGGCTCGCCGCGGATGCGGGACGGTGCCAGCGGGCCGCCTGGCTGCTCGGCGCGGCGCAGGGCCAGTGGGAGCGGACCGGCGGCAGGCTCAGCGGCAGCGCGGTGCTGGAGGGCTATCATCAGCAGTCCGCCGCTAGCGCCGCGGGCAGGCTCGGAAGCGCCCGGTACACCGAACTGCACACGGCCGGCGCGGCCCTCACCCTCGCCCAGGTCACCGCGCTGGCCATCGCCGGGACCGACGTGCTGCCCGAGCCGGCCGTTCCCGCGGCGGCGGGGACGGCCCCCGGCTGGCAGGGCAGCGAGACCCTCACCGCCCGCGAGCGGGAAATCTCCCTGCTGGTCGCGCGCGGACTGCCGAACCGGGAGATCGCGACCCGGCTCGTCATCTCCAAGCGGACCGTGGACGCGCACGTCAACCACATCTTCGCCAAGCTCGGGCTCTCCTCCCGGGTGCAGCTGACCATCTGGCTGCGCGACCGGGTCCCGCCGCGGCTCCCCGACGCGCTGCCCCCGGCCGTCACCGCGTAGTAGCCTGGCGTCACCCCCAGCGCGAGGTCGTCATCATGGCTGCCGCCACGTCCCACCGCCCGCCGCGGGCCCCCGGGTTCATCGGCCGCGAGGCCGAGCTCGCCCTGGTGCGCGGGCTGCTGCGCCAGTCGCGGCTGGTCACCGTCACCGGGCCGCCCGGCGTCGGCAAGACCAGGCTCGCGCTGCGGACCACGGATGAACTGGCCGGCCGCCCAGAGCAGGCGGACCGCTTCGGCGACGGGGTGCACGTCATCGAGCTGTCGACGGTGCGCGACCCCGGGCTGCTAGCGGGCGCGATCGCCGCCGGGCTCACCGGCGCCGGGCTCACCGGCGCCGCCGAACCGGATGGCGCCGAGGACGGCGCCGGGTCACCGCTCAGCCGGCTGCTCGGCTTTCTCCGCGACCGGCGGCTGCTGCTCCTGCTCGATACCTGTGAGCACCTCGTGGACGAGTGTGCCGCGCTGGCCGACGCCGTCTTGCGCGCCGCGCCCGGGGTCGCGATCCTGGCCACGAGCCGGCAGCCGCTCGACACGGCGGGCGAGGCGGTCTTCCAGCTGCGCCCGCTTCCGGTGCCCGCCCCCGAGACGGCCGCGGCCAGCCAGGCGGACGCCGTCGTGCTGTTCGCGCAGCGGGCCGCGGCGGCGGTGCCTGGCTTCGCCCTCACGCCGGGCAACCTGCAGGACGTCATCACGGTCTGCCGGCGGCTCGACGGCCTCCCGCTCGCCATCGAGCTCGCCGCCCTGCGGCTGCACGCGCTGCCGCTGCCCCAGCTGGCCGCGCGCGGTGACGACCGGCTGGGGCTGCTCACCGGCGCCCGCCGGTCGGGGCCGCCGCGGCACCAGACGCTGCGGGCCGCGATCGAG
>DASWUW010000099.1:0-6828 GCA_036406335.1 Trebonia sp. | reverse complement strand
GTCCAGGGCCACCGCGGGCAGGCCCTTGCCTAGCGCCTCGAGAAACTGCGATCCGGAGGAATCGCGCAGCGAGCTGAACAGGAAGACGCTGGCCGAGTCGCAGAGCTGGCTGACGGTAGCCCAGGGAACCCGGCCGAGGAGCTCGACGTCAGCTTCGACCCCGAGCCGCTTGACCGCCGCGCGGACCTCTTCCAGCATCGGCCCGTCACCCGCCATGACCAGCCGGGCCGGCATGGTCCGGCGCAGCTCGGCGAAGGCCTCGACCGCGAGCACGGGGGCCTTGCGGGCCAGCATCCGGCCGACCCAGAGCACGGTGGGAACGCCGGCCGGCTGCTGCCGCGGCTCGCTCAGCCAGTCCTGGGGCAGGCCCTCGGCCAGGAAGTAGCGGATGTCCTGAGCGCCGATCCGCCGGGCCGCCCGCTCGGTCGCCGAGTTGGTCACCAGGACCACCTTGGCGTTCTGCAGCGTCTCGCGGGTCCGGCCGTTCAGCCGCAGCGCCGGGCCGACGGTCGCGTTGCGCAGCAGCTCGGCCGGCCATTTACGGCCGAAGTAGCGCCAGTAGTCACCGGGCGCGGTCTGTCCGCCGCCGATGGGGCCGTAGACCAGGGGGGCCGGAAGCTGCCCGAGTTTGCTCCCGAGGTGCAGTGATCCCCAGGCCACGTGGTGAACGACGTCGTAGCTGGCTCCGAGGGCCGCCTCGTGCTGGTAGATCGCGTCCTGCCAGCGGCGGTACTCGTCGTAGACACCCATACCCGCTGGAAGCCGCAGCGACCCGGGCGCCGGCTTCACGAAGTGGAAGTCGATATCGGTCCGGCCCGCGGCCAGGATCCGCTCCTGGTAGTCGTAGGTGGCCAGCACGGTGACGTCATGGCCGAGATCGGCCAGCGAGGTAGGCCAGTACCACCCGTTTCCGGGTTCGCTGCCCATACCGGGTCCGCACTGAAAGGCGGATACGAGGATTTTCACGAAACCATCCCGTCCTGCTCGGCCAGGGCAATCCAGTCTGGCAGCTCAATGGAGCGCTCGTCGGTGCGGGCGAGGTCGCTGGCCGCGATCTGAATGGCGGACACGACGACCATGTCCCGGACCGGGTACACCGAGGGTTCGCCCGCCGCGATCCGGCCCAGGCCCCGGCGGTACATGACCGTATGCGCCTTGTCGCGGAAAAGCGTGCGCGAGTAGCGCTCGATCCCGTCTCGGCGGACCCGGTACTTCCAGAGGTCGTCGATGGTAATCGTCGTATGCCCGCGGCGGATCTCCAGCTGTTCCTGCACGCCCCGGATGTCGTCGCCGCGTGTCGTGCCGAAAGCGGTCAGCAGCGAACCGTCGGCAAAGGTGACGGTCAGTACCCGTTCCTCGTCGCTGCCCGGCTCGGTGCCCGGCATCCGCGGCGACAGCGTCACCGAGACCGGCATCGGGTTGCCGTCGATCAGGTAGACCGCCAGGTCAATCCAGTGGCACAGGTTGCCGGTGATCCGGGTGCCCTGGTTGGGCCAGAAATACCAGTGGTCCTCGGCGAAGTTCAGTTCCTTGACCGTGCAGGTGATGGACGTGGGTCCCGAGTCCCGCCGCAGCTGCGCGCGGGCCTTGCCGATCAGCGGGTGGTGGCGCCGGTTGAACCCGATCTCGATCGCCCCGGGATTGGCCCGCATGAGCTCCGCCAGCTGACGGACGTCCTCGGCGGTCACCGCGGGCGGCTTCTCCAGGAAGACCCGGTGCCCGGCCTTGACCGCGGCGGCGGCCAGCCGGGCGTGCGAGTCGTGCGCGGTGGCGACGATGACCAGGCCGGGAGCGGGCAGCTCGGCGATGGCGCGCTCGGAGTCGGTGGTCGCCAGCGCGAACCCGTATTCGCGGCCGACCAGGGCGGCGATCTGCGGCTCCCGGTTGGCCACCGCGTAGAGCGAGAACCGCCCGCGCCGCAGCGCCGGGATAATCTCCGAGCGGGTGTAGTCGCCGCCGCCGAGCACGGCGACCGGCAGGCCGGACCCGGCTGGGGTCGCGGCCAGCCGCAGCACGGTGTCCGCCGCCTGCTTGCCGCCCGCGGGCGGGTAGAGCACCTCGAGGTCCCCGGCCCGCTGGGGCACCTCGGTCCCGGCGGCGGCCACGGCGAACAGGTCGGTCAGCTCGGCCGGCGGCGTACGGGTGGAGTACAGGTAGCTTTCCCGGCAGTGCCGGGCGAGCACGTCCTGCTGGTTCAGCAGCCGGGCGGCGACCGCCTGGAGGTCGGCGGCGGAGAATTCGTCGCCGACTTCCCGTACCAGGCTGCGGTGAACTGCCAGCTGCTGCGCCGACGGGGCGACGCGCGCGGCCAGCGCGATGACCCGGCGGCTGGTGCCGACCGTGGTACCCAGGGCCACGGTCACCCGGTAGTCGCCGGTGAAGCGCGGCTCCTCGCGCTTGGTCCTGGCCTTGCGCACGGTGATCCGGGGACCGTCCGTGTACATGAAGACGGCGACCTTGCGCCCCGGCCGCCGCTGCTGGCGGCCCGAGGCGTGCTTCAGCGTGATGAGCGGTACGGTGGCCGACACGTCCAGCAGGACTCCGGCTTCTGGTACCTCGTAACCGGGCGTCTCCATCCAGGCACCACGCCAGAACAGCTTCATTTCTGCGTCAACTCCAGATGTCCCGCGTCACGTTAAGTACTACCCGTGAACCGAGACGGTCGAGCCGGATGGGTAGTTCCCGCATGTCAGAAAGGCTGGCCCGTACCGCTGGCTGCCGCTCCATCGGGCAGAACACGATCAGGAACCCGCCGCCGCCGGCTCCGGTCAGCTTGACCCCGGACGCCCCGGCGGCCAGCGCCTTGTTCACCGCCAGGTCGATCTGGCGGTTCGAGACACCCGAGGCCAGCTTGCGCTTAGCCTCCCAGCTCTCGCGTACGGCCGGCCCGATCGCGTCGACGTCGCCGCCGCGCAGCCGTTCGGCGGCAAAGCCGGCCAGGTCGCGGAGGATGTCCAGCTGGGGCAGGATCGCGGCGACGTTCGCGTTCTGCTCGGCAAGGATGGAATCCGCTTTCCGGGTGACGTTGGTGTAGAACACCATGATCTGCTGCTGCAGGGCCAGGCGCTGGGCCGTCGGAATCCCCAGTTCCGCGCAGCTCAGCTCGTCGCCCGGGCCGAACCGCAGGTCGCGGATGCCGCCGAGCGCGGCGATGTACTGGTCCTGCTTGCCGATGGGCTTACCGCAGCGTTCGATCTCGATCGTGCAGGCCCGCTCCGCCAGTTCCTCGCCCGACACCTGCCGCCCGGTGTAGGTGAACAGCGCGTGCAGCAGGCCGACGGTCACCGCGGACGAGGACCCGAGCCCGGTCCCCGAGGAGGGGATGTCGGCCAGCGTGGTGATCTCCACCCCGCTGCTCACGCCGGTCATCAGCATGGCTTCCCGGACCAGTTCGTGCTCGAGGTCTTCGACCCGGGAGACGATCTCCTTTTTGGAGTAGTTCACGTAGATCTCGTCGTCGAAGCGCTGTTTGACCACAACGTAGATGTACTTGTCGATCGCGCAGTTGAGGACCCGGCCGCCGTGCTCGCGGTAGTAGCTGGGCAGGTCGGTACCGCCGCCGAGGAGCCCGATGCGCAGCGGGGTCTGGGTGATGATCACGACGCGGCCCAGTCTTCCTGGGCCCGGCGGTAAGCCTCCGGGGTGCCGATGTCGCGGAAGTACCCCTCGACCGGGACCACGCGGGCGCGGCCGACCAGCCGCGGGAGCAGGTCGTAGCCGATGTCCATCGGCGGTTCCCCCTTGATCTCGTCCAGCACGCCGGGCCGGAACGCGTAGATGCCGGCATTCACCAGGTCGGAAACCGGCTGCTGGGGCTTTTCGGTAAAGGCGGTGACGATGCCGTCGGCATCGGTTTCCACCACCCCGCCGGCGGACGGGTCGTCCGAGTGGAACACGCCGAGGGTCGCGTCGGCGCCGCTGGCGCGCTGGGCCCCGATCAGGGTCTCCAGCCGGAAGTCGGTGAGGTTGTCGGCGTTGCAGGCGAGGAAAAAGTCGTCGTCTCCGACCCACTGCCGGTTGGCCGCGAGCGTGCCGGCACTGCCCAGCAGTTCCGGTTCGGAGAACGTCCTGACCGCGGGCGGCCCGGTCCGGGCGGCCAGGTAGGCCTGTACCACCTCGGGCCGGTGGTGCAGGTTGACCAGGACCTCGTCTACCCCCGCGGCGGCGAACGCGTCGAGCCAGATGCCGAGCAGGGGGCGCCCGCCCACCGGCAGCATGCACTTAGGCGTGACGTTGGTGAGCGGCCGCAGGCGGCTGCCGATCCCGGCGGCGAGCAGGAATGCCTTCACACCGCCGCCTGGCGGACGACCCCGAGGCTGCGCATCTGCGCGTTGGCCGCCGCGAGTACCCCGTCGAGACCGTCCATGCCCTTGAGCCACTCGGCGTACGCCGCAACGGAATCAGCGGTGCCGCGCTGCGCGTTCCAGCCCAGCGACCGCAGCTTGCCGGTGTCAGAGAAAATGTGCCGGGTGTCGCCGAAACGGTACTCGCCGGTGACCCGCGCGGGCTCGGCCGAGCCGTACTGGCGCATCACCACGTCGGCGAACTCGCGGGTGGTGACGGCCTTCCCGCCGCCGACGTTGAACACGTTTCCGGCGGCCCGGTCATCGGTCAGTACCAGGACGTTGGCGTCCACCACGTCGTTGATGTTGACGTAGTCCCGGATAGCGCCGCCGTCCTCGTAGAGCACCGGGGCCGTCCCCTGCAGGTAACTCAGGCAGAAGATGCGGCATGCGCCCGAGTAGGCGTTGTAGACGGACTGCCGGGGACCCTGCACGATGCTGTACCGGAGCGCGACCGACGGGATCGCGTAGCGCCGCCCGAGGTTGACCGCGAACAGTTCCTCCCCGAGCTTCGACATGCCGTAGGCGTTCTGCGGGTTGGAGATCCGCTCGGGGGTCAGCTGCAGCTCGAGCGGGCCGCCGCACTGCGGGCAGCGGACCTCCCACTGGCGGGCCGCCAGGGCCGGCTCCGGGCGCATCCCGGGTAGCTGCTCGCCGTCGCTGGGGCACCGGTAAAGACCTTCGCCCATCGCCGACTGGGAGGAGGCGACGACCACGCGCGCGATGTCCAGCCGCTCGGCCACGATGATCTCGTAGATCAGCGCCGTCGAGACCACGTTGACGTCGGCGAACCGGGCGAAGTCGGGCAGGTAGTCCTGGTAGGCGGCGAAGTGGTAGACCGCGTCGACCCGGCGGAGCAGGTTGGTCATCAGATCGCGGTTGCGCACGTCGCCCTGGTAGAACTCGACCCCCGGGCTCAGGTAGGCCGGTACACCGCCACGGTGCACCGGCTCGGTCAGCGCGTCCAGCACGATGACCTCATGGCCGAGGGCGAGCAGCCGGTCACTGGTGTGAGAGCCGATAAATCCGGCCCCGCCGGTGACGAGGATCTTCATTTCTGTCGTTTCCTCCTGCGCTCGGCGACCTCGCGGTAGACGTCGAGTGTCGCAGCCGCGGTCGCGGCCCATGTGAACTGGCCCGCCCGGCGCAGTCCCAGTTCGATCAGCCCGTCCCGCGCGGGTCCGGTCGCCTCAAGGATGGCCTTGGCGATGGACGCCGGGTCGGCCGGGTCGCAGAGAACCGCCGCCCCGCCGGCGGTTTCCGGCATCGCGGTGACGTTAGACGTGACCACCGGGCAGCCGCAGGCCATGGCTTCGAGGATGGGCAGCCCGAAGGTCTCGTTGAACGAGGCGTACACGAACGCGTCGGCGGCCCGGTAGAACGGCACCGTTTCCGCGAGCGGGACGCCGCCGGTGAAGATCACGTCGTCGGCGATACCGAGCTCCCGCGCCAGCGCCGTCAGCGAGTCCGCGTACTCCTTGTCCCGGCCGGGCCCGATGACCACCAGCTGACGGTCACCGAGCGCCGCCCGGGCGGCCGACCAGGCCCGGAGCAGTCCGTCGCAGTTCTTATAGGGCCACAGTGACGACACGAAGAGCACGAACGGCTTGGTCACCCCGTAGGAGGCGACGTGCTTGCGGGCCTCGTCCGCGTCGCCCGGCTGGAACAGGTCGTGGTCCACCGCTTCGGGGATGAGCCGGAGCTTGCGCGAGTCGACCTCGAGGTGACGCTCGATCTCGGTGCGCAGGCTTTCCGAGTTGATGATGACCGCCTCCGCCACCTTGACCGTGCGCGGGTAGCTGAGCTTCCGGTAGGCGCGGGTCAGCGGCGCGACCGAGGCGGGCGCGGTGAAGGCGTGCATCGTCTTGATGTGCACCACGTTGGACCAGGTGGGGCTGACGACCGGGGCCATCAGCGAGCTGAAGACGTCGATCCCGCTCAGCGGCAGCCGCACCGGCGAGTACAGGTGCTCGCTCAGCGTGCGGAGCTTGCGCCGCTCGTTTGACCACGGGTAGGTGATGTAGGAGACGCGGTCCCCGTAGCCCTGGTGCATCTTCTTCGTCAGCGGGCTGACCACCAGCTTCAGCTCTTCGCCGGCCTCCAGCCGCTGGCCCATCTCCGGGATGACCCGGGTCCAGAACCAGTGGGCGCCCGACGGGTTCCCCGGATCGTCAGTGAGCAGGTTGATCGCTACGCGCATGCGGCTACCCGGGCCTTCGGTTGATGCCATGGTCAGAACACCGTCGCCGCGATCGCGTCCGCGGTGAGCCGCGACTGGCGGACGTACTGGGCCAGCGCGTGCATGACCGCCTGGTGCAGGTCCTCTACGATCCCGTAGTTCGTGCTGTCGACGTGGATCGCGACCTCGGCCGTGGTCCGGGCCGCGCCCCCTTCGAACCCGGTGATCGCGATGGTCCGCAGGCCGTGCTCGCGGGCCCAGCCGAGGGCGCTCACGATGTTCTGCGAACGGCCCGAGGACGATACC
>DASWUW010000098.1:0-2118 GCA_036406335.1 Trebonia sp. | reverse complement strand
GGTAACCCGGTCTCGGCCGGGGCGACAGGGACCAGTCGGCCCGCGTCGGAGCCTCGGCGGGCGGCTGGGCCCCGGGCGCTGCCGCAATGGTGGCACCAGGGCCGGCCGGCGGCGGCGGGCCAGCCGGCGCCTGCCCGCCCGGACCGGAGCCGGGCAGGCCAGTCTCGGCCCGCTGCCCGCACTTCGGGCAGAACCTGGCACTAGGCCCTAGGTCGGCCTGGCAGACCAGGCACGTACGGCTCATCTGGTTTATGTCCACCCCTCAGCATCAGGGTAGGGGAGCGCCTGCACGCGTAACAAGACCTCAGTGCGCGCAGCGGTGCCAGTGGTGTCCCGGCGGAGCAGGCAGTCCGACGTCCGCTCTGCGGCCAGCGGGTTGATGCGTCCCAGGTGCACAGTGAAGGCATGAGAGGGTGGTTCGGTGACAGGAGCCGGCGCCGGCGGCCTCGGGCGGGTGTTCAACGAGGTCCCGGGGACGGCCTGGCGGAGCTGGGCCGCCGGCGCCTCGCGGCCTTCGGCAACGTCAGCGTCGAGTCGTCGACGTTCGAGGACTGAGACGACCGCGGCCGGCGTTTCGACGTCCTGGTGGCCGCGTCGTCCTGGCACTGGGTCGACCCGGCGGCTGGGCGGCGCTGCTGGGCAACGTCACCATCCGCAGGCCCGGCGAGCCGGAGGCGTACGCGGAGACCGCCGACCTCCACGAGCGCTGGACGCGATCGCCGAGCGAGCCGGCGCCCGCGGTCAGATCTGGGACGGCTGGTAGGTCCGCAGGCCGTACTTCTTGGCCAGGCTGTTCCACTTGCCGACGAACTCGGTCTTGTCGTTGGTCGCCTTGCTGTCGAAGGGCGCGGTGGCGGTGTAGTTCGGGTCCTTGAAGTCGTTCCCCTTGCAGCCGCCGGCCTCGTCCGTCGCCCACTTGGCCAGGTCCGCGTCTACCGTGGCAGAGGCCTGCCAGGCGCCGTTCAGGTTAGCGAGCATCGCGGCGGACAGGGCCGAGCGGCCCGGCAGCTGCGCGAGCTTCGCCAGCAGCGCCTGACGGTTCGCGGACGCCTGGCTGAAGGTCCGGGCGTCGCCGGCCAGGCCCTTGCAGGTTTCCACCCGGGTGAACGCGGTGTTCACGTCGGCGTGGTCGGTGCCACTCTGCGAGAGCAGCCCGGACAGCGCGGTCGCCGCCTGCTGCTGAGTAAGGGACGAGGTGCCCGAGGTGCTTGCGCTCGGCGTGGCGCCGGCCGAAGTGCTCGCGCTGGGCTTGTTCGCGGACGACCCGCCGTGCGCGGACAGCGCGATGGCGGCCACCACGATCACCGCGACCAGCACCGCCACGGCGACCGGGAGCAGCGGGCCCTTGGGCCGCCGGAACGGGAACCGGCCCTCCGGCCCCTCCGGGCCGCCGGGGCCGCCGTCGGCCCGGGTGTCGTCCGGGCCGAACTGAGTGCCCGGGTACTGGCCGCCCGCGTAGGGGCCGGGGTACCCGCCGGACTGGGGGCCGGCGCCCGGGTAACCCGGCGGCGGGACGGACGCCGTGGACGGGACGGCGCCGGCCGGCGGCGCGGGCCATACCGGGGGGCCGGCTTGCGGGCCCCCCGGCTGCGCGTACTGACCGGGCGGTGGCGGGTACGGGCCGGACTGGGGGTACGGGCCGGACTGGTGCGGGTACGGGCCGGACTGCGGGTACTGGCCGCCGGGCGGGTAAGGCCCCGGCGCGGGCGGGTACGGCGTCTGCCACTCGGCCGGCGCTGGCGGCGGGCTGTTGAACAGGCCCTGCGGCCGGAGCATCCGGTCGATGGTGTCAGAGAACTTCGGCTCTCCGGGGCCGGCCTGTCCCGGAGCCGGCGGGGGCGGCCAGGACAGCGGGCGGCCCGACGGCGGCGGCGGGGCGGTCTGCGACGGCACCGGTGCGGGCAACGGAGCGGGAGGGGAGCCGGCCGGAGCCCCGTACCCTCCGAACGAGGCCGGACGTGACTGCATGGTCATTGCGGGTGACGGTGCCGCCGGCGCGCCCGGCGACGCCGCGAGCTGCTGCCCGCAGCCGCCGCAGAACTGCGTCCCCGGGTCGACCGAGTACCCGCAAGACGGGCACCATCCATCCATATCAGCCATGTTGTCCCTTTCGGGTAA
>DASWUW010000097.1:0-12574 GCA_036406335.1 Trebonia sp. | reverse complement strand
TCTTTACCGGTACCCCGGCCCGTGCTACAGCGTGCTGGGAGTGCCGCTGTGGACCGATTCCGCCGGCCGTACGGTCATCGGCGTCCTGCTGGTCACCCAGAAGGACAAGACCGTGAGCCGGTTCGGCCTGTTCGCCGGCGGCCGCTTCATCCCGCTGCCTGCTCTGGCGGTCAGCCCGCAAGCCCAGCCCGTCGTCGCCGGTCCCGGCAGCATCGCCTTCTGACCCGGTGGTGCTACGGCAGCGGGACGGCGGCGATCTCCGCCAGCAGCGCCTCCTTCTCTGCCCCGGCAAGGAAGGAGGCGCGTACCCCGTTCCCGGCCAGCGCCGCCAGCTCGGCCGGGGCGAAGCCCAGGTCCCGTCCGGCCACCAGGTACTCGTTGGCCAGCGAGGTGCCGAACATCGGCGGGTCGTCGCTGTTCAGCGTCACGAACAGCCCGGCCTGGATCATCCGCCGCAGCGGATGCTCCCCGATCGACGGCACGCACCGGGTGCACACGTTGGACGTCGGCGCCACGTCGACCGGCAGCTGCCGGTCGGCCAGGTAGGTCACCAGCGCCGGGTCGTCCAGCGACCTGATCCCGTGCCCGATCCGCTCCGCGTGCAGGAACTCGATCGCCTCCCAGACGGTCTCCGCTCCGGTCGTCTCCCCGGCGTGCGGCACGCAGCGCAGACCGCCGGCGTGTGCCGCCCGGAAGACATCCCTGATCACGTCGGTGTACGGCGCCCGCCCGGCCTCGATCCCGCCGATTCCGAACCCGACCAGGCCCGCGGGCGGATTCTGCTGGGCGAACCGCAGCGCGGCGGCCGCGTCCTGGCCGGCGTTGTGCCCGGGAAAGTCGACGATGTACCCGATCCGCACGCCGTAGCGGTCGAGCACGTCCCGCGCCCCGGTGCTCAGCGCCTCGCTGATCACCGCGTCCGGCAGGCCCAGCCGCTGCCACGGGTAGGGCGCGGCCTGCAGCTCGACGTAGCGCACGTTCTGCGCGGCCAGGTCCCGGCCGATCCCGCGGACCAGGTCGGCGATGTCCTCCGGCTCGCTCAGCAGCCGGCTGACCGCCTGGTAGACCGCGATGAAGTGCGGGAAGTCGCGGAACGAGTAGAACTCCAGCAGCCCTTCCTCGCTGGTGGGCACGCCGCGATCCGGATGCCGCCGGGCCAGCGCCAGCACCGTGTCCATCGAGGCCGAACCGACCAAATGAACGTGAAGTTCCACCTTGGGCAAGGCCGCGACGAACGACTCGAGTACATCCATGCCCAGGACGCTAACAACTCAGCGGCCGGTCTGGCCAATTCCTTACATCAAAAAGTAAAGTTCATCCGATCCTCCGAACGATCCGTTTCTTCGCCCAGCCCCGTTAGCCGTTCCGCTTGATCGGGGGCGATGACGGCAGGCAACCTCTGGCCGGAACCGGAATGTATAGAGACGTGGAACCCATCACCGACGCGCCACCGGATTCGCAGCTGCCCCCTGAGGCGCGGCAGATGGTCGCCGGGCTGTACCAGGCGCACGCGCTCGGCCTGGTCAAGCTGGCCAAGATCATGCCCGGCGGCCAGTCCCTGGCCGAGGACATCGTGCAGGACGCCTTTCTCGGCCGGTACCGCCGGTGGCCCTACCTCGACCTGCCGGAACTAGAGGCCGCCGAGACCATGAACGTCAGCCTGGGCGTCATCGACACCCAGGCCGGCCAACGGCTGGCCCAGGTCGAGCACCCGAGGGGCATCTCGCTTGACGGCGTGACCGGCGCCGCGGACGACCGGACCTTTCTCGTCTCGGCCCTTTCCACGACCTTCCGGCCAGTACCCGGAACCACCCAGCGGCAAGAGGTGTTTTCCTGGTACCTGCGCCGCCTCACCCCGGGCCGCTCGCAGCCGTTCACGCTGACCCGGCTGCCGTGCCGCCGCAGCCGCAGAATTCGGTGCTCTTCGGGATCGCGCTGTCCCCGGACGGACGGACGCTAGCCGTCCTGGAATGGCTGACCGACAAGGGGCCGTGGTACCAGGGCAGCCCGGGCACGCTGCCGCTCTACTCGGTCGCCACCGGCAAGACACTGCGCGTCTGGAAGTGGGGCACGCTGCCCGACCCCGTCCCGGACTAGGCCGAAACCAGCAGCCAGGAGGAGAACGGCGCCGGGCTGACCTGGCTGGCGGACGGGCGGACGCTCGCGTTCACCGGCTACGCCCACGGCCAGGCTCCGGCCGTCCGCACGCTGGACACCGTCCGGCCGGGGGATGACCTGGTGGCCGGCAGCCGCCCGGTCTTCACCCTGCCGTCCACCGGAACCAGCGCCTGCCACGGGGCCCAGCTCACGGCGGACGGCCGGACGGTCATCTGCGGGACCGCGACGTCGGTGAAAGCCGGCTGCGTACGGAGGCACGATCGCCTGGTACCGGCTGCGGCTCAACCCGGGCGCGGCCAGCTACACGCTGCGCAAGCTGGCGGTCCCGGCCCCGCCCGCCGACACATTGCTCTACGGGGTGGCGCTCTCACCGGACGGAAGCAAGCTAGCCGTCATGCTCCACAACGCCACCGCCGTCGCTTACGTGCTCAGCGGCCAGAGTCCCGGCACCAGCCTCAGCGAGGGAGCTCCCGACCAGACCAGGACCTGGCTGCCAAGCGGAGACGAGCTGGCCTTTGACTGGGAGACGAGCAAGAAAACGGGACCGTACACCCGCAACGACAGCCCCTTGGAAGTCAGGCGGCTGGACCTGGCCGAGCCGGGTACCGACCTCGTCGCCGGCAGTACCCCCAGCATCGCGATCAGCGGCTGGGTCAACGGGGTCTGCCGGGCGCTGCGCCCGGCGGCCGACGGCGGCCACGCCGTCTGCCGTACGGGAGCAGCGGTCGTTCTGCCGCTGAGGGGACCACCTGCTCGTTCCCGCCGCTCCCGCTCTCCTTCAAGGCCTACTCGGGCCAGCACGGCGGGTACCGGACGATTTACACGGTTCCGCCGTCCAAGCCGGTCCGGGGAAAGTGCTCTACCGGAACCGCGGACGTGCTGTGGGCCAGCGTCCTCAAGCCCGGCCACGCCGACCAGGTCACCGAGTTCGCCTTCTGACCCCGATCGAGTAGTATCGCGATTAGGAGGGTAAGCGCGTTCCGCGCCGGCAGCTTGTTGGCCTCGTCGTCAACCGGCACCGCGAGCGGTACAGCGATCCTTCAGGGTAACCAGATAAGCTGGACCTACGGACACGCACGCTCCGGTGGGTCCGGATGGATGGAGTCATCATGAGGTCGAGCACCAAGGTCGGGATCGCCGGAATCATTCTCGGCCTCATCCTGCTCATTATCGGCGGGCCGCTGCTGTACATCGGGATCGCGGTGGTCGTCCTCGCGGTCGCCATCCCGGTCGGCGGCTACCTGGCCCTCGACAAGTCACAGCGCCGCCGCGTGCGGGAGATCCGCGCCCGCCGCTGATCTACCGGTAGCCCGGCCGTGCCGATCTTCCGGTAGCACCGTCTGGTCCGGTGACCCCGGCCAGCAGGGCCGCCACGGGCCGGCCGGGTTCCCGGCTACCGTCCTTCGGACACCCGCGTGATGTAGGTGATTCCGACCAAGGACTGGTAGATCGCGAGCGGGTCGCCGGAGGCGATTCGCACCGAACGGGTGCCGCTGAGCTCGACCCCGCGAACCCAGGCGGCCAGCTGCGCCATGTCCGCGGTCTGCATCTCGACGTCGAGCCGGGCCGGCAGTCCGATGTCCGGCAGCGGGACGGTCCCCAGCCGGCGCAGGGCGGTCTCCGCCCCAGCGCGGATCATCTCCCGGGCGTCCTCCGGATGGACCTGGGCGGCGGCGAACCGGGTGATGGATCCCTTGACCGTCACCTGCTCTGCCCGCGGGGCGAACGGCTCGGCCTCGGCCATCGTGACCTGGTCGCCGGTGATCAGCGCGATAGGCACGCCGTGCCCGAGCGCGACAAGCGCGTTGATTCCCGACTCGCCGCATTCCACCCCGTTCAGGGTGACCCGGGAGATGACGGACGGGTTGTAGGTGTGCGACAGCACCGACGGCACCCCGGACACCGACCCGTGGTACCCGACGAGGAACACCGCGTCGAAGGAGTCGTCCAGCCCTTCCATCATGTAACGCGGCTTATGCCGCCCGGCGATGTAGGCCGCGCGCCCGTGCAGGTCCGCGGGATTGAGGTTGTTCATCGCCCCGTGCGAGTCGTTGCAGACGACCTCGGTCGCCCCGCCCGCCAGAGCCCCGTCGATCGCCGCGTTGACCTCGCCCAGCAGCAGCGCCCGCCCCTCTTCGTAGGCCTGCCCGGGCGGCCCGCACTGCGCCCAGTCGACGATCCCGGCGACGCCTTCCATGTCAAACGAAATAAAGACCTTCCCAAAATTCATTATCCCGAACGGACGCAGCCCACTCTCGACCGCACCCGCTCCAACCCAACAGCCCGCCCGCACCCGCCCGCCCCAACAGCCCGCCCGCACCCGCCCCGCCCGAATTACGTCCGCGAACCCGGCAGGAGTCCCTTCATGGCAGTGCGCCGACTCAACCACGCGGTGCTGTACGTCAACGGCCTCGCGCGCGAGGTTGACTTCTACACCAGCACCCTCGGATTCGAAGTCCGGACGGAGGTTCCCGGCCGGGCCGCCTTCCTCCGTTCCCCGGGCTCGGCCAACGACCACGACCTCGGCCTGTTCGAGATCGGCGCCGGCCACGCCGGCGGCCGCCCCCAGGTGGGCCTCTACCACCTCGCCTGGGAGGTCGGCTCGCTGGCGGAACTGGTAGAGGCCAGGCAGAAGCTCCTTGACGCCGGCGCCCTGGTCGGCGAGAGCGACCACCGCGTATCGAAGTCCCTCTACGCCAAGGACCCCAGCGGCATCGAATTCGAAGTCCTGTGGCGCGTCCCCCCGCAGGACTGGGAGTCCGAGCAGGCCCTCAACGGCGGCTTCACCGTTCCCCTCGACTGGGACCGCACCCTCTCCCGCTGGGACCCCCACCAGACCACCGGCGCCGCCGCCGATTCCCCCACCTAACCCCGAGCACCCGCAAGGCCAGCCACCCGCGCCGTCGGCCGCCGACTCCCCATCAGTTCGGACGGCCCAGCCCGACTCCCCATCAGTTCGGACGGCACATTTCCCCATAAAGCGGACAGTAAGCCGTCCAAACTGATGGGAGGTCGCGCCCAGGAGCCGTGGGCCGCCGCCACGGCCCGCCGTCGTGCGAGAAGGGCCGTTCCCGGACTGCCGCTGGTGTGAGGAGTGACGCGGCAGGCTAGCGGCGGTGGGTCGGGGGGAGGGGCTGAGTGGGGCTGGTGCGGGTGCCGGGCCTGCTGGCGCTGAGCGGGGAGCGGAGCCGGCCGGTGGCCACGACCCGGGCCGCGATCGTGATGATGATGGCGATCGGCAGCGTCTGCGGCAGCGCGCCGGACGGCACGAACGCGACCGCGGCGAATGCGGCCCCGACCCCGCCGTAGGCGATGGCCAGGGCCGCGATCACCCGGCGGCTGAGCACCGTGCGGCGGGCCAGCTGCCGTGCCTCGCGGGGCAGCCGGGTCACCATGACGACGAACGCCACCAGGGTGGCCAGGGCGAGTGTGGCGAAGCCGGCCGCCAGCGGCAGCCGCCCGGTGTGCGTCACCGCCGGGATCCACAGCAAGACCATCGCGACCAGCACGAAAATGTAGATCATGCGCGAGACCGAGCGGACGATGACCACGTCGATGTTCCGGCTGTAGATGTGCTCACCGGGAGTGGTCCGCGCGGCGCTGATGAAGTGCCTGATCGCGCCGACCGTGTCGTGCCGCCGCAGGCGTATCCGGCCGAGCTCGTTCATGGCGCCGCTGTGCACCGGATCGAGGGCCAGCGCGCGTTCCTGGTGAGTCCGGGCACTGTCCAGGTCACCCCGGGCCAGTGCGACCTTGCCGGACAGGAAGTGGACGTCGGGCTCGTTCGGCGCCAGCTTCCTCGCCTCGGCCGCGGCGGCCGCGGCGGTCGAGGGCTGGCCCGCCGCGAGCGCGGCCTGCGCGACGCACACGTGGGTCTGCCAGTAGGCGGCCGCGAGCCGCCGGGACTCTCCCGCGGCCCGCAGTGCCTCGGCGTGACTGCCCAGGTGCATCAGCGCGTTGGAGGCGAGCCGGTGCGGCCATTCCTCGGTCGGCTCGATCGCCGCGGCCCGGTTGGCGGCCTCGACCGCCTCGGCGAAGCGGTCCGCACCCAGATGCGCACGGGCGAACAGGCACCAGGCCCGCCCGCTGCCGGGCTCGGCCGAGACCAGCCGGGCGAGCAGGGTCGACGCCTCGTCGTACCGCCCGAGGTCAAGCATCGTGGCGGCCCGCGACAGCTCTTCCCGCATCTCCGTCATCCGCCCCCCGGGGGGAGGACCCCCTGTACCCCGGAAGCTGGCTCGCTCAAATCAGGCGCCTTTTCCGCAGGTATGCCACAAGGTCATCGTATGCCCCGCCCTCGTTGGCGAACAGCGCCACGTTCCGGGCGGTCTCGAACCAGGTGCCGAGCGACGGGCGGACCTCGGCGACGGCCCCCTCCAAGTCGGTCTGGCCGATCAGCCGGGCCTCGCCGCGCTGGACCGAGTCGAGCAGCGCCTGCTCGGCGGCGGTTTCGCAGATGTGCGCGATGTCCGCCCCCGAGTAGCCGTCGGTGAGCCGGGACAGCTTGGACAGGTCGATGCCCGCCACCGGCCGCCCCCGCAGGTGGTAGCGGAAGACGCCCTCACGGGCCGGGCCGTCGGGCGGCAGCACGAGCAGCGTCCGGTCGAAGCGCCCGGGGCGCCGCAGCGCGCTGTCCACGTCCCACGGGTGGTTGGTCGCCGCCAGCAGGAACACCCCGGTGTTGTCGGAGGCCACGTCGTCCAGCTCGAGCAGCAACTGGTTGACAGCCGAACGCATCGGTGTGTTACGCAGCTGGGAACGTTTCTGCCCGATAGCGTCGACCTCGTCCAGAAAGATCACGCAAGGCGCGTTCCGCCGGGCGACTTCGAACAGCTCGTGGATGTTTCGCTCGGACCGGCCGACGAACATGTCGATCAGGTCGGCGAACGACACCGTGATGAACCGCGCGCCGAGCTCGCCCGCTACCGCGCGGGCGATGAACGTCTTTCCGCAGCCCGGCGGTCCGTAGAGCAGCAGGCCGCCGCGCAGCGACTTGCCGTACAGCTTGCGCAGCTCGGGATTGCGCATCGGCGCCAGGAACGCGGCCTCGAGCCGTTTCTTGACCTCGTCCAGCCCGGCCACGTCGGCCAGCGTCAGCCCGGTGTGCTCGGCGTCGTAGGCGCGGGCTTCGTCCAGTCCCGCGGAGACCGATCCGGCCTCGCCGACAAACATCGTCGGCAGCACGTCGCGCAGTTCATCCTCCGCCTGCGTCCAGTCGTAGCCTTCCGTCGGGGTGCCGCTGGTCGCTGACCTGCTCGCTTCGGACGTTTCGCCTTCCGCCGCGCTTTCCTCGGGAACGGGGCCGACGGCCGGCGGGGACGCCGGACCGGAAACCTCAGCGGGCCCGGAGACCCCGGACGGGGAGGTGAGCATTCTCATCGCCTCGGCATTGCCCGGATCGCGCTGCAGCACTGCTCCTAGCTGACGCACCGCCTCGTCGCGCTGGCCGGCGCGCAGCAGGAGCGTCGCCAGGTGGAGGCGGAGCGGTACGTCATCGGGCATCGCGGCCACGGCGTTACGCAGGCTGTCCAGTAGCGGTTCAGGTTCCATGCGTCCGTTTCCGGGAAGTTGGGTGCGACCCCTCCACACTACGATCCCCGGTGGCCCGGTGCGTACTGTTCTTCCTGGGGGAAACCTCAGCAAACGGTGGCCGCCCGGCCGCTACAGCGACGCCGCCAGTTCCCGAAGCCTTGCGTGAGCCCCGTCGTAGGCCGGCCCGCGCAGGTAGCGCTTGGGTATCTTGGCGATCGACGTGTAGTTCGTGTCACACACATTGGCAAGCGGGGACTCCACCGCTTGCGTGACGAACTGGTAGGCGTCGATCGGGTCGAGCTCGCACAGCCGGGCTACCCAGCCCACCAGGTCGTGCTGGGCGATGCGGAACGCGTCCTCGAGCGGCCGCGCTGATCCGGCCGACATGATGTAGCCGTCGTTCTCCAGCCGCGGCCACGGCGTGGCCGCACCCTTGACCAGGTCCACGATGAGCACCGTGTTCATCGCACATTCGACGGCGACACCGCAGGTCTCGCCTTCGCCCTGCCGGGCGTGCCCGTCACCGAGCGAGAGCAGCGCGCCCGGCACGTTGACACCGAGGTAGCAAGTGGTGCCCGCGCGCATCTCCGGGGTGTCCATGTTGCCGCCGAACGCGTCCGGCACTAGCGCGGAGCGCACCTCCTGCTGCGCGGGCGCCACGCCGACGGTGCCGTGCATCGGGTCCATCGGCAGGTCGGCGGTGAAGTCCGACTTACGCGCGGTGAACCGGCACAGCTGCCGGTCCCGGTCGAGCTGCCAGATCCAGGTGACCTCTTCCAGCGGCTCGTTCAGCAGCGCGGTGAGGTGCGTGCCGGTGAGGGCGCCGAATAGCGGCACCGTCGTGGACGCGGCCCAGTCGCGGGCCGGCGTCAGCGACACGAAGTGCACCGCCACCGTGTCGCCCGGCTCGGCCCCCTCAATCCAGAACGGACCGGTCTGCGGGTTCAGGCCGGTGATGTTCAGCCTGCTGACCAGGTCGGCGGCAGACTGGACCCGGCCCGCGAAACAGTCCTCGGTATACAGGTCGAGCACGCACGGGGTGCGCAGCCGCATAACCGGGGCCGCGCCGCCGAAGGTCCAGGCGTACTCGCCGGGACCCGGCCGGTAGCTGATAACCCGCAGGTCGCTCATGGCACCCGGTTCCCTCTCAGCTCAGCACGCGTTGTCGGCGGTGGTCGCGGCGGCGTTAAGCGCGTTGACCGTGGCGGCGGGAACCGAACCGGACTCGATGTGGGTCTGCACTGACTTGAGCTGGGCAAGCAGGCCGTCCAGCGCGGATTTGACCGAAGTGCTCTGCGCCTTGGCGATTGAGGCGTCCAGTTCGGTGATCGTGGCTGACATGTCCTTGGTCAGCACGGCCTGCGAGGCCTCCCTGTTGAGGTCGCTGATCGTCTTGTTGTAGGCGGTGAGCGCCGGTCCCGAATAGCTGGTGCAGCCAGGATCGGACGGTCCGAACAGCTTTGGCGCCGCGACCACGCCGGCCACCGCGACGGCGGCGAGTACACCCGCGCCGACCACCAGCGCCCGGTTCCTGGTCTGAGTGTTTTTGCCCGCCGCGTTCTTGCCCGCCAGCGGGCCGGCGCCGTTTCCGCCCGCGAACGGGACCGGGCCGCCGGCTAGCCCGGCCGGGCCCGGGTGGGCAACGGCACTGCCCTGGGTACCGCCGCCGTTCTGGCCGGCACTGTACTGGGCGGCACCGTACTGGCTAGGGGGACCGTACTGGCTAGGGGCGCCGTACTGGCTAGGGGGACCGTACTGACCGGGAGCGCCGTGCTGGCCCGGGTTGCCGTACTGGCCGACCGCATTGTCCAGGCGGGTAGGAGCATCCTGCGGCACCGGTGCCGCAGACTGCGGGGCCCGTGCGGTCAGCCGGGTGAACGCATCGGTAATGTGGCGGCGCACGGCGGGGCCGCCGGGTGCGCCCGGACCGCCCGGCCCGAACCGCTGGTCGAAGCCGGGTGGTGGCTGCCCAGGCAGCGCCGGTGCCGTACGGAACTGGGAAGCACCCAGGCCTTGAGTCCCCCAGGCCTCCGAAGCTCCGGTGGCCTGCCGGGTCCCGGGAACCTGAGTGGTATCGGGGAAAGCCCCCGGGTCCGGGAACGATCCCATCGGAGGCGTACCCGGCGAGACAGCCGGCCCGTCCTGACGGGGTCCGAAACCGCCCGGCGATCCGAATCCATTCTGCGGCCCAGGCCCGCTGGCCGTCCGGGAGTCGCCGGGCCGGCCAAGCCCGCCCGGCGGGCCGAACCCGTTCTGCGGAGCGAACCCGTTCTGCGGAGCGAACCCGTTCGGCGGGCCGAATCCGCCCGCCGGGCCGGCACCAGGCGTCGGCGGGATAAACCCGTCCTGGGGAGCAAAGCCGCCGTTCGGGGTATAGCCCTGCGGCCCAGAACCGGACCCTTGAGGCGTGGAGGTTCCCGGGTCAAAGCCCCCGTTGGCCCCGTTAGCGTTCCGCCCAGCTGGCGGCCCGAAGCCGTCCGCGCCGTATCCGCGCGGCGGAACCGAAAGTCCGGGCGGAATGGAGGCGGGCGACGGCGCGAGTCCGGTCCGCTGCCCGGGACCGGCCGGCCCGGCGGATCCCGGCTGCCCGGCGTACCCGGCCGGCCCGGCGGATCCCGGTTGCCCGCTGTACCCGGGCTGCCCGGCGAACCCGGGCTGCGGCGGAGATCCAGGTTGCGGCGGAAGTCCGGCTTGCCCGGCGAATCCGGATTGCGGCGCGAGTCCAGGTTGCCCGGCGAACCCGGCCTGCGGCGCGAACCCGGCCTGCGGCGCGGAACCGGCTTGCGGCGTGAACCCGGCCTGCGGCGCGGAACCGGGCGGCTGGGCGTATCCCGTTGACGGCGGGTGGCCGACGGGCGGGACGTAGCCGGATTGCGGCACCTGGGGATTGCCGGGGACCGGGCTGCCGTAACCCGTGCCGGGCGGCCCTGCCGGACCGGCGAATTCGGCCGGCGCGGCAGGTTGGCCCGCCGGACCGGCGAACCCGGCTGGTAGCTGGTTCGGATACGCAGGAGGAAGAAGAGGAGGAGGAGGCGGCGGCCCGGCGTAGGGACTGGGTTGCCGCTGCGTCGCGTCAGTGCTGCTGTCCTCCGGCCAGAAGACCGTCGGTCCGAAGCCCGTCGGTCCGCCAGGGCCGTTAAGCGCAGCCGGGCCGCTAGCCCCGCCCGGCTGCTGTCCCGGAAAACCGGCCTGTCCCGGCCCGTCAGATCCGCCCGATCCACCCGGCTCGCCGGGCCCGCCCGGACGAGCTGGCCCCCGGCGCGGCACTAGGGCGTGGCCGGGCTCGTCCGCACCCCGCTGGGCGGCTGTGACATCCGGGGTCACGGCTGTGTCAGTTGCTTCGGTGTCGTCAGAAAAAGTGTCGTCAGAGGCAGAGGCTGAGGCAGGGGGAGCGGCGGGCAGCGCACGAGCGTGGCGGCCGGGCAGGACGGCGGGTGCGGCCGGTCCTCCGGAGGGGTAGGCCGGTCTCCCCGGTGGGTACGGCGGCTCTGCGGCAGACGACATGACTGGCTAATCCGTTTCTGTTCCCTGGGCCACCCCACGTACCGCGGGAACATGCCAGACGAAAAGAGATGATTGCGGGCAGGCAGCCTCGGGGAGGCAAACTCCCGGTGGCTGCCTGCCCGGCGGACAAGGCACTGGAGCGGGGAAGCCGTCAGACGAAGCCGTTCCGGCTGAGGCTGGCCGGATCCGGTTCACCCCGCGGAAGCGAGACGTCACCGGTGACGTCGGCCGCGAGCCGGATCTGGTCGCCGTCCACCAGGCGTACCTCGCTACCCGGGGGCACCCGCTCGCCGTTGACGAAGGTCCCGTTGGTGGATCCCTCGTCGCGGAGCGCGGCCCGGCCGCTGTCGTCGACCGTGATCGTCGCGTGCCGCCGGGAGACGTTGTCGTACTGGCCAAAGGCCGCCGCGACGAGAGACTGGGCCGGGTCCCGGCCGAGGATGACTGACGTGCCCGCGGGCACGTCAACGTTCCCGGTGGGGAATGAGATACGCAGCACGACCAGGGACGGACGCCTCCGTGCGCCCGGCAGCGGCTGCCTGCACTGCAGGCATACCTGGTCAGACGGATCCTGGACGGGCGTGCCGCAATGCGGGCAGATTGCCCTGCTATCGCCCGGCCGGATGTACTGCTGCGACACCGTGGGCGACGGGATGTCGTCGTCTGGGTACGGGGCGTGCGGCAGGTTGGCGCCACACCGGAAGCAGATAAGGTCCTCCGGCTGCACCCCGATGCCGCAGTTTGGGCAGGTCAGGATCGCCATCTCCTCGCTTTAAGGCGGTAAGCCGTTGGCAGCTACCATACCGCCCAAGTGGCGGTTGCCTCTAGGTATCGCGCAGTTGTCCGCTCCCGGGCATCCCCTGCGGCCGCGCATTCTTACCCGGGCGCTAACCCGCACATCGCGTACCGCGTGATCTAGCGCGTGGTCTTCAGCGGCTCACCCCGGTGTAATTACCGGATTTGTATCGGCCCTGTTACTGGTGGACGATAACCGCCCGTCACTTGTTCTACGACCCGTTTCTGGCCGGATTCTTCCGGTAGCCGCAGCCGGCGGTTTCCCGGGCCGGCGGCTCCGTCCGCGGACTCGGCACGGACCCCCTCACCTGGCTATTTTCTCCGCGGGCGGACCGTGAACCGGTTGCGACTTCCGTACCTTGGCGTTTCCTATGTCACACAGACCCCAGTCGGGGTAGCCTTCCATGAGCCTGATGGGCCATGTGGCCCTAGCCCAACTGCGGAGGAACGGGAGGGGACCCCCAAAGTTAACGGTGATTCCTGGTCAATGCCGGGTCGCAGGCTGCTGATTGATGATTGTATGTCCCTACCCGTCGTGTAACGCTAGCTGGAAGAGTTGCCCTGTGCTGGTCCAGGTGGCCTTTGGAGCTGCGAGGTGTGAAGCGCAGTGCGTAGACAGTCGATG
>DASWUW010000096.1:0-4965 GCA_036406335.1 Trebonia sp. | reverse complement strand
TCCGAGTCCGCGAGCGCGAGCGCCCGCCGGGCAGTCGTCTCGCGGTCGTAGCTGTGCCCGTGCAGGTACGTCTCGGGGAAGACCGCGAGGCCAGCGCCCCGATCCGCAGCCCACCGCACTTCAGCCAGTACGGCGGCCCGGGCTGCGCGCGGATCGTCAAGGACCGGCCGCATCTGGAACGTCGAAACCAGCACAGGGCCACGGTAGCGCCCAGTACCCCCCGGGACTCCGCGCCGCGCTACGGCTGGCCCGGCGGGACAGGCCCGCGCCGGAGCCATTCTCCCTCGCCGGGCCGGGCCGTGATCTCGCCGTCGGCGAGGACGACCTGGCCGCGCCGCAGCACGAACCGCGGCCAGCCCCGCACCTGGTGGCCGTCGTACACCGAGTACCCGGACCGCGACTCCATCCGCGCCCCGTCGATCGTGCGGCGGTGCCCGGGGTCCCACAGGGCGATGTCGGCGTCGGAGCCGACGGCGATCGCGCCCTTGCGCGGGTAAAGGCCGAAGATCCGGGCGGCGTTCGCCGACGTCACCTCCACGAACCGGTCGAGTGACAGGCGCCCGGCGGCCACGCCCTCGGAGTACAGCATGGGCAGCATCGTCTCCAGGTCGGCGACTCCCTGCCGGGCGGTCACCGCGGTCAGCGCCGGGTCGAGCTTGTCCGCCAGGGTCCACGGCGCGTGGTCGCTGCAGACCGTGTCGATGTCGCCGGCGGCGAGGCCGGCCCAGAGCGCCGCGCGGTCGGACTCCTCGCGCAGCGGCGGGGCCCCGGTGTACTTGGCCCCGTCCGGCTCGGCGAACCGTTCCCGGGTCAGGTGCAGGTAAAGCGGCCGGGTCTCGACGTAGACCGGCACGCCCGCGGCCCGGGCCCGGCGGCAGCGGTCCAGTGCCGCGGCGGACGACAGGTGCACGATGTAGACCGGTGCGCCGGTGCGCCGGGCGATGCCGATCGCCTGGTCGACCGCGGCGGCCTCGGCGGCCACCGGGCGGGCGTCGGGGAAGTTCGCGACCGCGTCCCGGCCCTCGGCGGCCAGTCTCTCACCCGCCTCCCTCAGCATCACGCCGTCTTCGCAGTGCAGCAGCGTCACCGAGCCCGCCGCCTTCGCGGCGCCGGCCGCGGCGAGCAGGGCGGGTTCGTCGGCGGCGAGGGCCGGGTCGGCCAGGAACATCTTGATGCTGGTGTGCCCGCGTCCGGCGAGGGCGGCGATCTCGCCGGACGGCAGCGCGCCGGGCTGGCCGAGGATCGGGTGCAGGAACCAGTCAACCGCTGCTTCGCGGCCGGCGCCGTCCATTTCCCTGGCTACTGCCGCGGCCGGGGTCTCCAGCGTGCTGTCATCGGCCAGCGCCGGGTTGGTCATGTTGCCGATCGTCGTGATGCCGCCGGCGATCGCGGCCCTCGACCCGGACCAGAAGTCGTCCACCCAGACCGGAGACTTCCACCGTTCGCGCAGGCCCTGGTGCACGAGGTGGGTGTGCGCGTCGATCCCGCCGGGAACCGCGAGCAGGCCGCCGGCGTCGACGTCCCTGGCGGCGGTCATCGCGCCGCCGATCTGGGCGATCCTGCCGCCGGCGATGCCGATGTCCGCGACTTCCCGGCTGCCGGGGGTGACTACCGTGGCGCCGCGTATGACGAGATCAAAGCCCATCGCAGCATTGTGGCAGGCGCTTAGCTGGGGGAGTAGCCGGCCAGCGGGCCCGGGGAGTGCCGCCGCCCGGGAAGCCGGAAGTCTCCCTGATGCTGCCGTGTGGGAACATCCAACTCATGGCGATGACAGACCCTGCGCTGACGCAGGCCCGGCGGGACGCGTGAACGGCAGCCAGCAGGCGCTGATCGACTCGCTGGAGGCACAGGAAAGAAGACTGGTATTCACCCGGTTCGACAACGCGGACGCCTGGACGCTCGGCAGCATGATGGTCACGGCGGCGACCGAGCGGGAACTACCGGTCACGATCGACATCCGGCGCCACGGCCAGCAGCTGTTCCACGCCGCACTGCCCGGCACGACGGCCGAGAACGACTCGTGGATCGAGCGGAAGGTCAACGTCGTCAACCGGTTCGCCGCCGCCTCCTACCTGGTGGGTCAGCGGCTCGCGGCGCGCGGGACCGCGCTGGACGAGGCCCTTGGCGTCGAGCCGCGGCTGTTCGCGGCGCACGGCGGTGCCTTCCCGGTCCGCATCAAGGACGTGGGCGTGGTCGGCACGGTCACCGTGTCCGGCTTGCCCCAGGCGGACGACCATGCCTTCGTCACCGAGATGATCAGCGGCTTTCTCGGCGCGTGAGTACGCCCGCCCGCCGCGGGCGGGCGTACTCACGTGCCAGGCGGAAAGCGCGGTTCGCTACCTGGTGAAGTGCTCGAAGACGTTACTGAAGTACCACGTCGGCTGGCTCACGCCAGAGCAGGTGCTGGCGCCCTTCGTGCCCGGGCAGCCGCCGTTGTCGCGCTGCAGCGCCCAGAATGAGACCAGCCCTATTCCCTGCCGCCGGGCCCAGTGCAGGATCGTCGCCGCGCCGGCCGTCGGGAAAGTCTCGTCCGGGCCGTAGTCGTCGATGCCCGGCATCTCGGTGACGCCGATCATGTGCCACAGCTGCCAGGGCGCAGTCGCCGGGTACAGCGAGCGCAGCTGGCCGAACAGTCCGTTCGCGGCGCTCTCGGTGTCGGTCACCATGTCCTGCGCGGTGCCGGTGTAGTAGTCGAAAGTCAGCAGGTTCACGGTGCTGATCCTGGCTCCGTCGGCGACGGCGTTCTGCAGGACGGCGATCCCGGGCGCGGACAGGCCGGTCGGGAACGTCGGCAGGGTGTAGGAGAACTGGATCTGCCGGTGATGAGCCGCGGCCCAGGCCTCCGTGAGCGCGATCGCCTGGTTGCGCCGGTCGATCCCGGCCGTGTTGGTCAGCGAGTCGGCTTCCACGTCCAGGTCGATGCGGGGCACGTTGTAGGTGGTGATGAGGTTCTCGTACACCTGGGCGATGGCCGGGACGCTCGTGCAGCTGTCGGCGATGTCGGTGCTGGTGGTATCCGCGGTATAGCCGCCGAACGACGGGATGACGTTGCCGCCGCGCGCCTGGATGCGGGCGATGTCAGCCCCGTAACTCGAGGGGGCGACCGGCTCGGTGGCGTCGCCGTCCCAGTAGGCCGTGCAGGAGCCGGACGCGGCGGTTTGCAGGAAGGCCAGCGACAGGTACCGGGCGCCGGACTGCTGCGACAGGGCGGCGAGGCTGGTGCTCGTGTCGTACATCTCGTAATAGGGCGCGAAGACCTGGTAGGGCAGCGGCCTTGAGGTCAGACCGGGCCCGGTGCCGGCACTGGCGCCGGGGGCGGTGACCCCGAGCGCCAGCAGTGCCGTGGCGCCGGCGGCCAGTGCGGCCAGCGCGGTTGCCTTTCGTCTCATGCGTGGATCCCCTTGCTGGTGGCGAAGCGGGCGGGCAGGTGAAGGCCGGCCGCGGGACGGACGCCGCCGCGGCTGGTTCAGGAAACAATAAATAGTAAAGTTTCCTATTATTTCAGACGTGACGCTAACCTTCGGCTGCGCCGTCGTCAAGAGGATGACGAATCAGGCCGCGGCGAAGCACCGCGAGGGGAAGCAGCCCCGGTGACGCCGCCGTTCCGGCCTGCAGGAATGCCAGCGGCGTCCTGCCCGTCGATTCCGGGAGAGTACTGCCGCCACAGGCCGGACCAGCCGCTGGAACGAGAACAGGCGAGTCGAAGCTGTCAGCCGCTAGCTTCTCGGCAACAGGATTCCAGCCCCTCTCGCGCACGCCCCGAAAACGCCGATAATCGACATTATGTAAAGTAGCGGTTCCGGGAGGGCCTCCTCCGGCCGTCCGTGTCCCGTCTCACGGAAGATGTCGAGTCTCACTCATCTTGTCGGTAGACATGTCGAACGATGGTTCTTGCGACATGAATTTGAGAAAGCTGTCAATCGAGACGGGACACCTCTGAAGGGCACCGGCCGGGCTGCCGCTGATCGTCAGCGGATGTTGACGTCGCCTGAGCGTCAGCATAAGCTGACGACATGGAATCAGTACGGGAAGTTGCCGAGGATGCCGCCAGCACCGACCCCGACGTCGGCCTCCGCGCGGTAGCTGCCCTGCGGACGCTCGCCGAGCGGCTGGAGATCCTCCAGGTGGACAGCGCCCGCCGGGCCGGATGGTCCTGGCAGCAGATCGCCGAGCAGCTCGGCGCCACCAAGCAGACCGTGCACCGCAAGCACGGCAAGCGAACCGGGAGGCAGTCATGATGACCAGGAACTTCGCCGAAGACGCCAACGCCATCGTGGTGCAGGCCTACGAGCACGCCGTCCGGCTCGGACACCCCTACCTCGCCGGCGAGCACTTCCTGCTCGCCCTGGCCGCCGCGAGCCGGCCGGCCGGCGTTGTCCTGCGCGAGCACGGCATCACTCCCGAACGCGCCGAGGCGGCGATCGTGCGTCTTTCCGGGGGCGGCCTGTTCAGTGACCTGGACCGGGACGCGCTGGCCGCGGTCGGGGTCGACATCGACACCGTGCGGGCCGCGACCGAGGCGTCCTTCGGCCAGGAGGCACTCTCCCGGACCGCCCGGGCCGTCCACCGCAAGCCCGGCCGGCTCGACCCGCGGCGCCGCCGTTCCTTCGTCGGGCGGCACGGGAAGTCCCTGCCGCTCGGCCCGGGCGCCGGGCAGGCCCTCGCCAGCGCGACCCGCCGGGCGCGGGCTCGGGACGTCCCCGGGCCGCCGGCACCGAGGACCTCGCACTCGGCATCCTCGCCGTCAGCGAGGGACTGGTCCCCCCGGTCCTGTCGGCACTCGGCGTGTCCGGGACGGCACTGAGCGCGGCGATCCTCGACCGCCGCCCGGCAAGCTGACCTTCCCGGGAGACGAAAGACACCTCTGGGTCGCTGGCGGCCGGATCAAGCCTGCCTTCGCTCCCCCGCAGCTTGAGCCCGACGTCGAGGCCGGCCGGCTGATAAACGGGTGCCGCCGGCGCGGTG
>DASWUW010000095.1:0-15527 GCA_036406335.1 Trebonia sp. | reverse complement strand
CCCGCTGTTCGAAGCGGTCGCCTGGGCGATGATGCGCATCCACGCGGTGCTCGCGGTGCCGTTCGGCGCGTCGAGCGGCCTGACCTGGGCCCTGTCCATCATCATTCTCGTGGTGCTGATGCGGCTCGTCATGGTGCCGCTGTTCATCAAGCAGCGGAACTCCATGTGGAAGATGCAGTCGCATATGCCGCAGCTGCAGGAGATCCGTAAGAAGTACAAGAACGACAAGACCCGTCTCAACGAAGAGACGATGAAGTTCTACAAGGAGAACGGCATCAACCCGCTTGGCGGGTGCCTTCCGCTGGTGGCCCAGCTGCCGGTCTTCTGGTCCCTGTTCAATGTGCTCAAGGCGATCGCGCAGTGGACGCCGGCCGTCGCCGGGCAGGTGCAGCCGCAGCCCAAGTACGGTCTGACCATCCCGGTCGTGGAGAGCGCGCGGAACGCGCGCATCTTTGGCATCTCGCTCTACGACCAGTTCCTGCACCCGGCCGTGGGTGAGAGCCTGACTTCCCGGCTCTTGATCGTGGTATTCGTGCTAGCCAGCGCCGCGACCACATTCCTGACGATGCGGCAGAGCCAGCGCCGCGGCATGATGAACCAGACGACGCCGGATCCCGATGCGCCCGGTGCCGCCGCCGCCGCGTCGATGTCGAAGAACATGATGTACATCGCGCCGTTCTTCGCCCTGACCGGTCTGTACTGGCAGTTCGGCCTGGTTCTGTACTGGCTCACCACCAACGTCTGGACCCTGGGACAGCAGCACTTCCTGTTCCGCAAACTTCCGCTGGTGGGGAGCGCTACGGTTGGAGCGTCTGCGGTTCAGGCTACGTCAGGGACCACAGGCGCCACGGCCCGGAACAGCGGCGCCGCGGTCAAGAGCAATCCGGCTAAAAGCATTTCGGCCAAGAGCAACCCGGTCGGGAACGGCACTTCCAGCGCCGGGGCGAAGACGGCACCCCGGACGGCGGCGGGTGCTAAGCCGGCGGCAGCCAAGCCAACGGTCAAGGCGGCCGCGAACGGTTCCGCGGCCCGGGTGTCCAGCACTCCGGCCAAGGCGCCTGCCGCCTCGGCTCCCAAGACGGCTGACGCTAAGGTGAACGCCAACGGCGCGGCGGCCAACGGCACGGCAAACGGCTCCGGGGCAAACGACTCCGGGGCAAGCAGCCTCAGCATGCTGCGGCGGTTCAGCCGGACCAAGGAGGAGCCGCAGGATGACGTGCCGGCCGTTCCGCAGGCCAAGGTCGTCCGGCAGCAGCCGGTCCGGCAGACACGCAGTAAGCGCGGCAACACGGGCAAGAGGTGAGCGGCTGTGGCGGATGGTCCCGGTGATGGGTTCGGCACGATGGTAGATCAGGAGCAGGAACTGAGCAGCGTGGTCGATGGCGAAGAGCTCGTCGCAGCGGACGACCTGGAAGACGTGGTCGACGACGAGGACGCCGACGAGGAAGAAGACGACGAGGAGGCCGGCGACGACGAGGAGGACACGCTCGATGAGGAAGGCGAGATAGCCGCCGACTACATCGAGGGCCTCCTGGACATCGCCGATCTTGACGGCGACATCGACATGGACGTGGAAGGCGACCGGGCTGTGGTGTCGGTCGTCGGCGCCACGCTCGACGAGCTGGTCGGCGACGACGGCGAGGTGCTGGAGGCGCTCCAGGAGCTGACCCGTCTCGCCGTGCACCGGCGCACCGGGACCCGGGCCCGGTTGATGCTCGATGTCGGCGGTTTCCGGGTCCGGCGCCGGTCCGAGCTGGCCGACCTTGGCCGCTCGGTGGCCGTAGAGGTAGCGCGTACCGGCGAGCCGAAGAAGCTACGGGCCATGTCTCCGTTCGAGCGGAAGATCGTTCACGATGCGATCGCGCTCGCCGGGCTGCGCAGCGAGTCGGAGGGCGAGGAGCCGAACCGGCGCGTGGTCGTCTTCCCGGCAGGCTGAGGCGGGTCGCGGTGGCGGCGGAGGTACCCGCCGAGGCCACCGTCGTGTTCGGCGACGCGCTAGGCCGGGCTCGCCGGTACGCGGAGCTGCTGGCGACCGACGGGGTCTCCCGCGGTCTGATCGGCCCGCGAGAGACGGATCGCCTGTGGGACCGGCATTTGCTCAACTGCGCGGCGGTCGCCGAGCTGCTGCCGGAACGCGGCGAGCTCGTCGACATCGGGTCCGGCGCGGGTCTGCCCGGCATCGTGCTGGCCCTGCTCCGCCCGTCGCTTGACGTTATCCTGCTGGAACCGCTGCTCCGGAGATCGGTTTTCCTGGAGGAATGCGTTGCCGAGCTAGGGCTGGCCAACGTAGTGGTGGTACGAGCCCGGGCCGAGGAGAAAGCTGCCGCACGGATCAAGGCGGACATCGCCACGGCGCGCGCCGTGGCGCCGCTGGACCGGCTGGCCGGCTGGGCCGCCCCGTTGCTGCGTCCCGGCGGTCAGTTGCTCGCGATCAAGGGCCAGTCCGCGGAGGAAGAGCTCGCCGCCGCCAAGCCCGTCCTTTCCCGACTTGGCGTGCGGAGTGCGGAGGTTCTGCGACCTGGTCACGGTAGGGTCGTACCTGCGACCACAGTTGTCCGTGTCGTCATGAACGGGCAAGCCCGAGAGGAGCGATCAGGTGCTCAGCGCAGCCGGCGTGGGGTGGCCTGACGGGGGAGCACTCTTGATGCCAGACGTGACCGGGGTGGGATGGCCCGGGAAACGACCGGGGCTTTCTTCGTCCCAGTCCCCCGAGCAGGTCTCGAAAGGTGTGCCGGTGAACGGTCGAGAGGATCTGTCTCAGCACGGGTCTAACCGGGTGAGAAACGCGCTTGCGGCGGCGGTTTCACGTGGAACACAGAATGTCACGGCGAGCGCGGACGCGACGCCCAGGGCCCCGGGGAGCGCTGCCCGGCGAAGCGAAGGAGACCAGATGCCGCCCGAGCCCACGGTTCCCGACGCGCCGGTGGTAGTGCCGGACGTCCGGATCAGTGCTAAGGACACCCCCATCGGACGCGCGGCCGAGGCCGCCGTCGGTGTCCGCGGCGGAGCTAACCGAGACCAGTGGCCGCGTCCGAAGCAGTGCCGGATCATATGCATCGCCAACCAGAAGGGCGGCGTCGGCAAGACGACCACCGCGGTGAACCTGGCCGCGAGCCTGTCTCAGCACGGTATCCGGGTCCTGGTAGTAGATCTGGACCCGCAAGGCAACGCCTCGACCGCCCTGGACGTGGATCACCGCGTGGGGCAGGACTCGGTCTACAACGCCCTGGTGGAGGAACGCCCGCTGGCGGAGGTCGTGACCGAGGTCGAGGGCATGCCCGGGCTCTACTGCGCGCCCGCCACCATAGACCTGGCCGGCGCCGAGATCGAACTAGTGCCGATGGTCGCCCGCGAGCGGCGCCTGCTGCGTTCGATCGAGCAGTTCGACACCGAGAAGTTCGACTACGTGCTGATCGACTGCCCGCCGTCGCTCGGCCTGCTCACGATCAACGCCCTGGTAGCGGCGGAAGAAGTCCTGATCCCGATCCAGTGTGAGTACTACGCCCTGGAAGGTCTCGAGCAGCTGTTGCGTACGGTCGAGCTGGTCCGCGGTCACCTCAACGCCAAACTGCTGGTCTCCACCATCCTGCTCACCATGTACGACGGCCGCACCCGCCTGGCGACCCAGGTCGCCGACGACGTCCGCTCCCACTTCGGCGAGACCGTCCTCCAGACGATTGTCCCCCGCTCCGTCCGCGTCTCCGAAGCCCCGAGCTACGGCCAGTCGGTCATCACTTACGACCCCGCCTCCTCCGGCGCCGTCGCCTACGCCGAAGCCGCCCGCGAACTCGCCTACCGCGCCGTTACCGCCTAAGCCGCAACCGGCTCTGAGCGCACCGGGAAGCCGCCGTAAGCCTCCGTTGACGGTCGAGGCGGGCGGGGCTAGGCGGGAGGAGAGGTTAGTCCCCGGTATCAGGCCGACGGCTGTCGGCTTCGGGGGACATGGCTTTGACGATTCGCTCGAGGTCGTCGATGGTGGCGAACTCGACGGTAATTTTGCCCTTTTTGCTGCCCATTTCTACCTTGACCCGGGTCTCGAACAGATCTGAGAGACGGTCAGAGAGGTGGCGCAGGGCTGGGGCTACCGGCTTGCTGTGGGCCGGCTTGCGGTCTCGCCGGGCCCGGCTGTCATCGGTGAGGACGATTTCCTCGACCGAGCGGACGGACAGTCCTTCGGCGACGATGCGCTGGGCGAGACGCTCCTGGGCCTGGCTGGTGTCCAGCGAAAGCAGCGCCCGGGCGTGGCCCGCGCTGATGACGCCGGCCGCAAGCCGTTTCTGGACGGCGGGCGGCAGGTTGAGCAGGCGGAGGGTGTTGCTGATGTGCGGGCGGGACCGGCCGATTCGCTGTGCGAGCTGCTCGTGGGTAGCGCCAAAGTCGTCCAGCAGCTGCTGGTAGGCCGCGGCTTCCTCCAGGGGATCGAGCTGCTGCCGGTGCAGGTTCTCCAGCAGCGCGTCGCGGAGCATGTCGGTGTCGGGGGTCTCACGGACGATAGCCGGGATGAATTCGAGGCCCGCGCGCTGAGAGGCGCGCCAGCGGCGCTCGCCCATAACGAGTTCGTAGCGTCCGTCGCCCAGCTTCCGGACTACGACCGGCTGGAGGAGGCCTACCTCGGTGATCGAGGCGGACAGTTCTTCCAGCGCGTCTTCGTCAAAGGTGCGGCGAGGCTGACGGGCGTTCGGCGCGATGGACCCGACCGCGAGTTCCTCGAAGTAGGCACCCGCGACCTGGCGCAGTCCGTCGTCCGAAAAGTCAGCGGCGGGCAGGCCGGCTGTGCCGCCCGCGTAGTCGGCGGTTCCGGCCGTATCCCGGACGACGCCGGCCGCGCCCCGGTCGGCGGAGGCAAAAGGACCAGGCCGCGTCCCGGTGCTTACAGCGGCATCAGCACGGGGTGCCTCCGGGATCAGTGCTCCGAGACCCCTGCCGAGACCTCGCCGTTGCTGCGCCACTGTTTCTCCTGGGTAGGTGCCTGCGGTCGGGCGAAGACGGAACACGACTGCTGGCGCAGCCGTAGCCGTCCCTTCAATCTAACGGCAACCGGACGTGGATTAGCCCCGTTCGGCTTGCTCGGTTTCACGTGAAACAGTGATGAAGGAAGGGTCGCGCCGTTTCACGTGAAACCGGTCGTACCAGTGGGCTGAGCTACACCCGGACTGCGGCCGCTGTCGCGGTGATATCGCTGAGGAAACCGTCCACGTCGCCTGGCTGGGTGTCGAAGGCGGTCATCCAGCGGACGACGGATGCGGACTCGTCCCATACGTGAAAAATCCAGTCTCGTTGCAGGGCGGCGATGTGTCCCGGTGCGAGGCGGGCGAATACCGCGTCGGCCTGCACGGGATACACGACCTCGACGCCGGGAATCTGGGCTAGTCCGGCGGCCAGCCGGGTGGCCATCGCATTGGCCTGGGTGGCGTTGGCCAGCCAGAGGTCGTCGGTCAGCAGGGCGACAAACTGGGCGGCCAGGAAACGCATCTTGGAAGAGAGCTGCATGTGCTGCTTGCGCAGGTAAGCGGCGCTGGCCGCATCCGCCTGGTTCATGACGACGACCGCCTCGGCGCCCATCGCCCCGTTCTTGGTTCCGCCGAAGCTGAGCACGTCCGCGGTAGCGGCCAGCTCGGCCAGGGTGCAGCCCAGGTACGCGGCCGCGTTGGCGAGGCGCGCGCCGTCGAGAAAGACCCGCAGGCCGTTCGCGGCGCAGAAACCCTTGATCGCCCGCAGCTCCTCCAGTGAGTAGCAGGTACCAAATTCGGTCGACTGCGTGACGGCGACAACGGCCGGCTGGGCGAAATGCTCGTCACCCCGGCCGATGAGCCGGGCGGCGATCAGTTCCGGCGTGAGCTTCCCGTCCGGGGCGGGCACGGTGAGCAGTTTGGTCCCGAGGATGCGCTCAGCGGCGCCGCACTCGTCCGTGTTGATGTGGGCCGACTCCGCGCAGATGACCGCCTCGTGCCGGCCGAGAAGCAGCCCGAGTCCCAGGACATTAGCCCCGCTGCCGTTCAGGACCAGATACGCCCCGCCCTGGGCGCCGGTCAGGCGGCGCAGGTCGCCGACGGCCCGCTCCGTCCACGGATCGGCACCGTAGGCGACGACGTCACCGGCATTTGCCTCCACGATGGCCCGCATCACCGCCGGGTGAGTACCGGCATGATTGTCGCTGCCAAAGCTCTTCCGGGACGTCGTGATCATCGAGACCTCCAAGTAACTGTTTCTAGATCATTGGTCACAGCATCCCCTCCCACCGGAGGGGTACGATGCCAAACTAGTGGCTAGTTCACGCTGACCTGATCGGGGAACACAACGGGATGTCACGCCGACTTGTGAATATCACGCTGGACAATCTCGGCGACCTGCCGTCAAGTTGCCGGTCTTGCGTTTTCTGGGAACTCGATCCGGTTAGCAAGGCCCGCGCGGACGCGTCGGACCCGGCGCTGGAAAAAGAGTCCTGGATCTCCTCGGTCCTGCTCGAGTGGGGAAGCTGCGGGAAGATACTTTACGTGGACGGCGTGCCGGCCGCCTACGTGCTTTTTGCCCCGCCGCAGTATGTTCCCCGGTCGGTCGCCTTTCCTACTAGTCCGGTCAGCGCGGACGCGGTACTGCTGATGACCGCCCGGGTGCTCAGCGAGTTCTCCGGAGGCGGCCTGGGCCGCATGCTCGTTCAGGGAATGGCCAAGGACCTCACCCGGCGGGGTGTGCGGGCGATCGAAGCCTTCGGAAATAAAGAGTGGACTGCCCCGGCCTGCGTGCTGCCGGTCGACTACCTGCTCGGAGTCGGCTTCAAAACGGTCCGCCCGCATCACCGTCATCCCCGGCTGCGCATGGAGCTGCGTTCGACCCTGAGCTGGCGGGAAGATGTCGAGGTCGCGCTTGAGCGGCTCCTCGGGTCGATGAACCCGGAGCGGGTGCTGCGCCCGGCGCCGGCCGTCGTCAGCAGCCAGCTCTAGCTACTGGGTGGCCTCGACCACGCAACGGCGGAGCTCCTCCAGAGCCGCGAGATCGCCGTCGGTTACTAGCGCGCCGGCCGGGCCGGCGGCCGTCGCAGCGGGCCCGCGATTCCAGGCCCAGCGCAGGACCGCGGCCGGGGGACCGCTGACGGTGACATCCACCGCTACCGCCCCGTCCGTCTCGCCGCCCGGGCCGCCCTCGACTGAAAGCCGGTCCGGAGCGGTCCTGACCAGCCACGACGTACCCGGCAGCCCAGCGCCGGGATCAGCTCGGATCGCGTAACCATGCCCAGGGGAGTCCCGCAGGGCCGCGGTGAAGTCCTCCGGCCACTGGCTGAAGGCCCAGCCGACGAAGATCTTCAGCAGCTCGTCGATGCCGTCGACCGCCAGGTCGTCCGGCACCGGCGCAACGAGCGCCCCGGCCCCAAGCTCGGCGTCAATCCGGTGAATCACCGTTTCCTGCGCCATCCGCCGGATCCAGAAGCCGGCCGTCTGGTCGGGTCCGTACCAGGTACTAACGGTGTCCCCCGGTCCGCGAGCGTCGAACTCGGCCCGCAGCTCCGCGTAGCAGCGGTCGAGTAGCGCCAGTGGTTCGGCCGCCCCGAAGCCGGCCGGCGGCCACTCCTCCGGCTGCTCCCCGTGCCGCATGATCTCGGCCTTGTGCAGGTACACCTGCGCGATATGCCGCACCAGGTCCGCGACGGTCCAGTCGGGACAGGTAGGCACAACGGCATCAAGATGCCCCGGCGCTACCTCCCGGATCCGCCGGTAGTCCGCCTCCAGGCATTCCAGAAACCGCGAGCTGTCCATAACCCGCAGTCAACCACGCTCCTACGACAACGGCACAGCAAACCATCCGGGTCACCCGCCCGCCGAAAACGAGAAGCGGGGGGCGAAGGGGGTGCGTCAGGCACCCTCCTAGCCCCCCGCAACGCGGAGAACAAAACTCAGATGAACTCGGCCAGATCCTTGAGCAGCGCCGCCTTGGGCTTGGCGCCCTTGATCTGCTTCACCACTTCACCGTTCTGGAACACGTTCAGAGTCGGGATGGCGAGGATCTGGTAGCGCTGGGCGATACCCGGGTTTTCGTCGACGTTCAGCTTGACGACTTCGATCTTGTCGGCGTACTCGCCGGCGATCTCTTCAAGGACCGGGGCGATCATCCGGCACGGGCCGCACCACTCAGCCCAGTAGTCGACGATGACCGGCTTGCTGCTCTTGAGGACCTCGTCCTCGAACGTCGCTTCGGTGACGGCCTTGGTCGTACCCATGCTGGTAGCACCTTCCGTTCTAGTTCTAGCGGTTTGCCTTAAGCATTCGCGTGCGCGTGCTCCGCCAGCCAGCGCTCCGCGTCGATCGCGGCCGAGCAGCCGCTGCCCGCCGCGGTGATGGCCTGCCGGTAGGTGTGGTCGACCACGTCGCCGCAGGCGAAGACGCCCTCGATCGCGGTCCGGGTGGTCCGGCCCGCGACCTCCAGGTAGCCCTCGGGGTCGATGGCGAGCTGGCCGGTGAACAGCTCACTGCGCGGCGAGTGGCCGATCGCGATGAACACGCCCCCTACCGGGAGCACGGTCTCCTCGCCGCTGTGGACATTCCTTACCCGCAGTCCGGAGATCTTGCCCTCGCCTTCCATGGAGACAACGTCGCTGTCCCACTGGAACTTGATCTTCGGGTTGGCGAACGCCCGGTCCTGCATGATCTTTGACGCGCGGAGCGTGTCCCGGCGGTGCACCAGCGTCACGGACTTGCCGAACCGGGTCAGGAACAGCGCCTCTTCCAGGGCCGAGTCACCGCCGCCGATCACCGCGATGTCCTGCTCCCGGAAGAAGAACCCGTCGCAGGTGGCACACCAGGAGACACCATGGCCGGACAGCTGCTTCTCGCCGGGAACCCCGAGCTCCTTGTACCGGGAGCCGGTGGCAATGATCACCGCACTGGCCAGGTAGGTATCGGTCTCGGTCTTCACGACCTTGGGCGAGGCGGCCAGGTCGACCTCGATGACATCATCCGATACCAGCTCAGCGCCGAACCGCTCCGCCTGCTTGCGCAGCGAGTCCATCAGCTCGGGTCCCATGATGCCGTCGGGGAAGCCGGGGAAATTCTCCACGTCGGTGGTCTGCATCAGCGCACCGCCGGCGGTCACGGATCCCTCGAACAGCAGCGGCTGAAGCTTGGCCCGGGCCGAGTAAATCGCGGCGGTATAGCCCGCCGGGCCAGAACCGATGATGATGACGTCACGTACGCCGGTCACTGAACGCGCCTCCTTGGGATGCTTCCTGCTCAACCGATATTAGGGCGCGGAGATTCCCGGGTCAGCCAGCCAGTGGCACCGACACGACGAGTTCCGGTTTGGCCGCGGTGCAGCCGAGTCCCACCACCCACACGCGACTGGAACTGGCGATGACGTACGCGTCTGTTCCCTGATAGCTGGCCCGGTCGACCAGCCGGGGCAGCGTGCCGCCGGTGAAGTGCAGCACGCAGCCGATCAGCTGCGAGGTCGGGGTGAACCGGGCCGCGCCCGCGACGCTGGCCTCCCGGGCTCGGGCCTGCCTGGCCAGAGCGGCGTGCTGGTACGCGGTACCGCTCTCGATCACCGTGAAGAGCGGGGCAGCCCCGGGGTTCACCGGCGCCAGCGGTGCTACTCCTGGCCGGATCGCTGAGCTCCCGGCCGACCCGCTGGCCTTCGGAGCCGATTCCGCACCGGACCCGCTTGACCCGGCCGCGCTCGACGATGAGGCCGCCGGCGCCGCCGCCGCTCCCGCCGCGGCGGATGAGCTGGACTGCGAGGAGCCGCGGGAGACGACCCAGCCAAAGCCGGCGAAGAGCAGGCAGGCGACCAGCAGGCCGAGCCCGGTGCTGGCCTTGGGCAGCCTCAGGCGCCGCCGGACCCGCGCCCGCGCGGGAGCCCTCCCGGCCGGCCGGGGAGCCAGCGCCGGGGATTCGGGTGTCAGTGACTCCGATGGCGTCCCGGGACTGGCCGCCCCGTTCGCCTCGGTTGTACCGCCGGCCGGGCTGAGTTCGCCGTGATTACGCCCGGCCGTCCGCGTGGCGGCCTCGGCCGCGAGCGCCGCGCTGATGCGCGCCCCGATGCTGTCCGGCAGCGCGGGAGCGGGTACCGAGGCCAGGTACGCGGATACCTCGGCCAGCCGCGGGCTTGCTTCGGCGTCCGGCTGGTCAGCGCCGGCCGGGAGCACGTCGCCGGTGTCTTCCCACTCTGGTGGCCATTGCCCGCTCATCCGCCTCCTCCCTGCTCAGATGGGACGTTGCCGGTGGCCGGCTGGTTCCCGGGGAGGGGAAAACCGGTTCGCAGGTGCGCCAGGTAGGGCAGCAGCTTGGCCCGGCTCCGCGCACACCGGCTCTTCACCGTGCCCTCAGAGACGCCGAGGATCACGGCGACGTCGGCGACCGGGTAGCCGAGCATGTCGACCAGGACCAGCGCCGCTCGCTGGGGGGGCGGAAGCGTGCGCAGGGCCGTGTCGATGTCAAGCCGGGAGTCGGTGGCGGCCGAGCTGTCGAGCACCTGCCGGGGCTCGGGAACTGGCAGCTCAGCTGGGTCGCCGGACCAGGTGACGGCGCGCGCCGGGTGCCGCCGCAGCAGGTCGAGCGAGGCGTTGACCACGATCCGGTGCAGCCAGGTCGTCACCGCGGAGTCACCGCGGAAGTCGGCCGCCCGCCGGAAGGCGGAGATCATCGCGTCCTGGAGTGCGTCCGCCGCGTCGTCCGGGTCGCAGGTGATGCGCAGCGCTACGGCCCACAGGCGGCCGGAGTGCCGCTTGAAGAGCAGGCCGAAGGAGTCAGGGTCGCCCTCGCAGTGCTGCCGCAGCAGCGCGGCGTCTGATGGCTCGCCGGGGGCCAGGTCCGACATCGGCGTCGCCCGCCGCCGTCAGGAGGTTCCGGGGGCGTCGCTGCCGCGCAGCGCCACGTTGTAGATCCGGCCCTGGTACTGACCGGCCTGATCCGGGTTGGCGGGCAGGTTGCCGGTAAGCCAGACCAGTACGTACCGTCCCGTGGTCTTGGCCGAGGTCGGGTAGGTCAGGGTTCCGGTGCCGGTGGTCTTCTGCCCGACCAGGGTGAAGTGCGACAGGGCGGAGGTGGACTTCGCCGCCGAGTTGCCCAGGTAGATCTCCGCGGTGGTGGCGCCGGCCGTCCCGACGGTCACCTGCACCTGGCTCAGCTTGACCTGCTTGCCCATGTCGATGAGCAGGCCGGTGCCGGCCTTCAGATTCCCGAAGTTCGCGTGGTTCTGGTACGAGTCGGTGTGCCAGTAGGTGCTGGCCGAGCCGTCGATCGCGTTCAGCCGGTCCGGCGCGTCTTCGCTGTCCGAGCCCAGGATGTTGAACGTGATGGCCGTGGCCGGCTTGAGTACCGTGCCCCCGGCCGCGGCGGAGGACGCGGCCGGCGACGGCGAGATGCCCCTCGTGGCGGGAGCGCTGGAACTGCGGAAGCCGACGGCCCACACCGCTACTGCGATCACCGCCAGCACAAGCATGACGACGACGGTCAGCATCACCCGGCTGACGCCCCCGCCGGACTCCCGGCCCTGGTAGCCGGCCGCCGCGTACTGGGCGCCGGTGTACCCGGCCGCGGGCGGCGGCTGATAGGGGGCGGTTCCGCTGGGACCCCGGTCGGGGGACGACCAGGAGTCGGGGTTGTTCGGGTCCGGCCCGTACCCGGCGTAGCCGCCGCGGCCGTAGCCTGCCGGAGCCGGGGGAGCTGGCTCGGGCAACGGCACCGGCGGCGCCACCGCCGACAGCGCTTCGGCGAGGTCGGCGGGCGACTGGATGGGCGGCCCCTGGCGGGTCGGGCGCTGCAGCAGAGCCCGGATGATGACGCTGTCGAGACCGGACGACACGTCGGCCGAGACCTGGCGCGGGGTGCAGACCACTCCGTCGGAGACGGGGGCGGCGGGCAGCCGGGTCTGCTCCCCGCCGGGCCAGTAACCGGTCAGCGCGGCGTAGAGCAGGCCGGCGACGGCGACGGTGTCCGTCAGTACCGGGTCGTCGGCGCCGGGCAGTCCCTCGCCGGCCAGGGCGGCGTCGATGCCGAGTCCGGTGATCTTGATGCCGCTGCCGCGGGTCCACCACAGCGAGTCCGGGGTGAGCCGCAGGTGAGCCTGTCCGACGGCGTGCACGCCGGCCACCGCGCGGGCCGCGTCGCCGATCAGCGAGCAGGCGAGCGACGGGTCCAGCGGGCCGTTGGCGAGGAGTTCGCTCAGCGAGTCGCCGCCGACCCATTCGAGCACGATGTATGCCTGGCCGCCGCCGTCCTCGACGTCGAAGACCTGGGCCATCCGCGGGTCGGTGAGCCTGCTCGCTGACCGGGCGGCGGTGACGACCTGGGGGATGCGGGGGAAGCCGGACACGAACGTCAGGATGGAGACGGGACGCGCGAGCGTCTCGTCGATGGCCTTCCACTGGGTCCAGCCGTGGCCGGCCGACACCTGGTCCACGAGCCGGTACCGTCCGGCGAGCCGGGTTCCTGGTTCAGAGGTGAAAGTGCTCATACGTCAGCGTCAAGAGCGGCCGGCTCTCGCCCTCCTTCCAGCCCCTGGTATCCCACGACCACCGTCCCATGCTAGTGTCCGGCGCCCGCCGGGACCCCGGCGACCGGCGCAGGGCATCCGACAGGCGGTCCTACCGTTATATGCGAATACCGTCAATGCCGCACGCCCGGACACGCCGCGAGCTGGCGAGTCGTCCGGATGCTCCCGGTATTCCCCGCGATATTCGGCCAGGCGTCACCATCCTGTCATCTGGGGCGGTGATCCGGGCCGGTTCCGCGGGCCGCCCGTTACCCGAACCGCCCGGCGACGGCCCGCAGCAGGGTACGGAACTCCTCGATACCGAGCAGCCGGGAGCACAGGGCGTAGAGGACGAGCGCCCCGCCGCCCCCGATCACCGTGGACACCAGGCCGTACAGGGGACCCTGGTGCAGGAACGATCCCACCACGGCCATGACCACGAAGGCGAAGAGCAGGCCGGGCAGCGTGGCCAGGAACATCCGCACCAGCGACCGGGTGATCCGCCAGCCGTCGAGCGAGCCCACCCGGCGCAGCAGCAGCGGCCAGGCCAGAATCGCCCCGGACACCGTCACCATGTCGTAGGCGAAGGCGAGGCCGACCACGGTCCGGGTAGGCGGCAGGACCTCCAGAGCCACCAGGTAGCCGACCACGCCGACGATCAGCATGGCCATGCCCAGGACGGCCGGGGTCTTGTTCTCGCGGAAAGAGTAGAACACCCGCAGCTGGAGCTGGGTGAGCATAAACGGCACCAGGCCGATGGAGAACGCACCGAACACCTCACCGATATACCGCGCCTGCTGCCAGGTGGTTTCCCCGTGGGCGAAAAGGAATTCGCACAGCGGCGCGCCGAGTACCCCGAGGAAGACCGCGGCCGGCACCACGATCACCGACGCTACCCGTACCCCCTTGGAGAAGTCCTCGCGGACCAGCGAGTAGCGCCGCTCGGTGGCGTGCCCGCTCATCCGGGGCAGCAGCGCGCTGATGACCGAGATGCCAACGATCGCGTAGGGCAGCTGGAACAGCTGGTAGGCGTAGGACCAGGCGGAAAAGCCGACGCCGCTGACCGGATGGGGCAGGTGCGCGGCCGAGTTCGCGGCGGCGTTGGCCACCCGCTGCGCGACCAGGTTGCCCAGCCACTGGCTCAGCACGTAACCGAACATCCAGCCGGACATCCGGCCGATCTCGGCGATCTCCGCCCGCCGGAAATCTGTGGTCAGCCGCATGCTGAACCCGGCGCGGCGCATGACCGGGAAGAGCGAGATCGACTGGATGACGATACCGAGCGTGGTGCCGATCCCGAGCAGGTCGATGCCGTAGCTGGAGACGGTGTCGGCGTTGATGTCGTGCACGGTCACCATGTACAGCAGGGCGACCAGGATGACCACGACGTTGTTGATGACCGGGGTCCACATGTTGGCGCCGAACCGGCCGCGCACGTTGAGGATGGCGCCCAGCAGCGAGTCCATCCCGTAGAAGAAGATCTGCGGGATAAAGAAGTAGGCGAACAGCACCAGGACCCGGTGCTCGCCCGCGTTCTTGATGTTGCTGCCGTACAGGTCAGCGATCGGCGAGGCCAGCGCGGTGGCGATTACCGTGATGGTGAGCAGGCTGACCACGCCGAGCGAGTAGACCCGCCGGGCGTAACCCTCGCCCCGGTCGGGGTCCTCCTTGGCCGCGCGGACCAGCATCGGGACCACGACGGAGGTAAAAATGCCGCCCAGCATCAGGTAATAGACCGTGTTGGGCAGCGTGTTGGAGTTGTTGTAGGCCTCAGCCAGCGTCTCCTGGCCGAGCGCGATCACCAGCACCAGCGTGCGCAGGAACCCGGTTCCGCGGGACGCCAGCGTGCCGAGCGCCATCACCTTGCTCGACCGGACCAGGTTGGGTGAGGTGTCCACGGCGGGCTGCGGGCCCGTCGACCGCGCCCGGCCGGCCTCCGGCGTCAGGACCCGGGTGCGGTTGTCCTGGGCGTCGGGGGGGGCGCCCAGGTCGGCCGGAACGAACCGCGGCCCGGTCTGCGGCGCCTCCGGGTAGTCGTAGGGCTGGAAGGAGGGCTGCGGGTAGCCCGCCGGGACTGGCGGCAGGAACGCCGTCGGGGCCGCGGCGGGACGCGGGGACCGGCCCGCGGGCGGCACGTAGCCTTCGCGCGGGGTGAACGTGGGCCGCGGGCGGCTGCCCCGGCCCCGGCTGTGCCGCGGTCCCGTGCCGGACCCGTCATCCCCGGTGGGCGCGTGCGGGGTGAACGACGGGCCGGCGGGCGCACCGCTTGCGGTCGGCGGGGGGGCCGGCGGGGGCGGGAGCTGCTCCTCCAGCGGCTGGTAGACGGCGGGCGCGGGCGGGTAGCCGGGCGGCGGGGGCGGCTGCCAGCCGGGCGGGGCCGCCATGGTGGGCGGGTCCGCGGGACGCGGACCGGGCGGACGCGAGTCGGAGGGGCGGGGCGTGAACCGCGGCTGGACCGACTCCGGCCCTCCCTCGTCATCGGGGAACGGCGGCCCCGGGGGCATTGTCGGCCTCGTCATCCGGCGCCTCCAGTATTGGCCGTGTCTTCGGCGGGGCCGCTCTTCCTGGTGCTCGCGATCCGCTTGCGGCGCAGCCGGTAGACCGACGTCAGCACCAGGATCCCGAGCGCCCCGCCGATGATGGTGAGCAGAAACCGTCCGACCCGCGTCACTTCGACGCTCAGCGACTTCGCCGTCCAGGTCAGCGGCGACCCGTTCTGTGTCACCAACTGTAGCTGCACTGTGGAAGTTCCAATCGAAGCGGCGTGCACCGCCATCTTGATGGTGCTGGTGCCTTCCGGCGGCACGACGTGAAGCCCGTCGTGCGCCTCTACCCGGACCTGGCTGCCCGCCGGGGTGGACGCGTCTACCTGGACCTGGATCGCCAGCTTAAGGCCGTTTTGTACCGATACCGGGGTCTCGCCCGAGTTGCCCGCCAGCAGGATCTTCTTGCTGGCGATGATCTGCACCTTCTGCTCGGTGACGGACAGGTAGTACATCAGGTGCCCGGTCGCCTGCCGCCCGCCCGCCGGGCTGCCCGTCGAGCCGTCCCCCCGCCAGGCCGAC
>DASWUW010000094.1:0-5303 GCA_036406335.1 Trebonia sp. | reverse complement strand
CCGCCGACGTCCCGCCGACGTCCCGCCGAGCCCAGCCTCAGCCCAAGCCCCAAAACTGCCAAGATCCCCACCCCCGAACGAGCCCGGCCCCACTTCCCATCAGTTCGGACGCCTGCTCACCACTTCCCATCAGTTCGGACGGCACATAACCGGTTAAAGCGGACGCGGAAGTGGTCAAATCTGATGGGAAGTCGTTCCCGCGTCCCCGCCAGCCGCACGACGGCCGGGCTGAGCCCGCCGGCCGTCCCCGGGATCAGAAAACGGGGACTGGGAGCGGGGACACCGGGACCGCGAGCGGGAGATACCGGGACCGGGACCAGGACCGGGAAAGGGAAAGGGCAAGAGGCGGGTCCGGCGAGCATGTCCCGCGCCTGAAGCGCCTGAAGCGCCTGGAGCGCCTGGGCCGCGCCGCCCTGGCAGTCCCCCGGTCAGGACAGCCCCCGTCTGTTAGCCGGCGGCTCCGGTGAGGCCGAGCGCCTGCTTCAGGAACGCCACCTGGAACAGCAGCATGTTCTCCGCCACGGTCTCCTGCGCCGTCATGTGGGTGATCCCGGACAGCGGCAGTACCGAGTGCGGGTAGCCGGCCGCGAGCAGCGCGGACGACAGCCGCAGCGAGTGCGCGACGAACACGTTGTCGTCGGCCAGTCCGTGGATAAGGAGGAGCGGACGGATAACCGACCGCACCGCCCGCTGCGGGTCGTCGATGAGCGAGCTCAGCTGGTAGGCGGCGGCGTTTTCCGCGGGGTGGCCCAGGTACCGCTCGGTGTAGTGGGTGTCGTAGAGCCGCCAGTCGGTCGGCGGGGCCCCCGCCACCGCGGCGTGGAACACGTCGGGGCGGCGCAGCACCGCGAGCGCCGACAGGTAGCCGCCGAACGACCAGCCGCGGATGCCGACCCGGGTGGTGTCCAGGTCGGTGAACTCCTCGGCTGCCGCCCGCAGGGCCGTGACCTGGTCATCGAGGACGCCCGAGGCGAAGTCGCCGGCGATCGTCCGGTCCCAGGACGGGCTGCGGCCCGGGGTGCCGCGGCCGTCGGCCACGACGACCGCGAAGCCCTGCTCGGCGAACCACTGCGAGGTGAGGTGCATGCTTGCCGCTTTGACCACGCGGGCCATGCCCGGGCCGCCGTACGGGTCCAGCAGCACCGGGAGCCGGGTGCCCGGCTGATGCCAGGAAGGCAGCAGCACGGCGGTGCGGATGCCGGACGGGCCGGCCTCGAGGAACCGCGGTGCCGGGGCCGGCAGGTTCGGTTCCTGGCCGAGCGAGGCGATGTTCCCGCTGACCGCGCCGTTCCGCACGATCCGGAATGCGGGCTTGCTGCTGGCCAGCGTCCGGCTGGCCAGCACGGTCGTCCCGCCCGCGGCCACGGCGGCGTGCACGCCGGGCTCGGTGCTGACCGGGGCCAGCCCGGCGGGGCCGTAGCGCCAGATGCCGACCTCGGTGGACTCGTCCGACCCGGCGAACAGCACGTCGCCGCCGTCGCTGCCCAGCACGGCGTGAACCTGCAGGCCGGGCGGGGTTACCGGCCCGGCGTCGGCCAGCTTGTCCGCCGGGGCGATGACCAGGCCGCGGGTGTCGTCGCGGATCCCTGTCCACACGATGTCCCCGCTGGCCAGCTGGGCGGGCACGCCCGGAACGACGTCGGTCCAGTGCGGGTCGGTGTCCTCCCGCAGTACCTGGCCGGTAAACGCGTTGACTACCCGCATGGTCTTCTGGTCGCGGGACTGCACGACGATCAGCAGGTCGTCGCCCCAGGCCGCGCGGACCAGGTACGGGAACGCCGCCCGGTCCCAGCCGGCCACCTCGGCCAGCCGGGTGCCCGCTGCCGGGAGCGCGGCGACCAGCAGGGAGACGTCCGCGTTGGCGGTGCCCGCCGCCGGGTAGCCGACCTCCGCCGGGGCGTTGCCCGGGTTGGCCGGGTCGGCGATGTGCCAGCGGGCCACGGCGGACTCGTCCACCCGGGCGATGAGGAGCCGGCTGCCGTCGGGCGACCACCAGTAGCCGCGGGAGCGGCCCATCTCTTCGGCCGCGACAAACTCCGCCAGCCCGAACGTCACGCCCTCTTCCCGGGCGGCCACCGTGTCCTCGCCCGTCACCAGGTCGACGACCCGCAGCGCGCCGTCGTGCACGTAGGCGACCGCGGTCCCGGCCGGGTCGGGCCGGGGCTCGAGCGCCGGGGTCTTGGCCGGGATAAGCCGGGGCACCGGGCTGGCCTCGCCCAGCGGTACCGCGTACACCTGCCCGGAGAGCGCGAAGACGGCCAGCGTGGCGGCCCGGTTAGTGGCATAGGCCACGATTCCGGCCGCGGTTTCCCTGACTCGCTCGCGCCGGGCCCGTTCTTCCGGCGGCAGGTTCTCCGCGTCCGCGCCGAGCGCCCGCGGGTCGGCCACGAGCCGCTCCGTGCCGGTCGCCGCGTCGGTTTCCCACAGGCAGGTCACCGGGTCGTCGCCCGCCTGGGAACGCAGGAAGGTGATCCTGCTGCCGTCCGGCGACACCTGAAATGCCCGGGGCACCCCGAGCTGGAATCTGCGCGTCCGCGCCTGCTGCCTGGGAAAGCTCTCGGTCATGTTTCCCGACCCTACCGCCGGCCGGCCTGGCCCCCCGGAAAGCGCGGTAGCGTCATGGGGTGGAACGCAGCCTGCTGCTGGTGCACGCGCACCCGGACGACGAGTCGATCGGCACCGGCGCCACGATGGCCAGGTACGCGGCCGAGGGGGCCCGGGTCACGCTGGTCACCTGCACGCTGGGCGAGCTGGGCGAGATCATCTCGCCCGACCTGCGCCACCTGTTCCCGGACGAGCTCGGCCAGCACCGGGTCGTCGAGCTAGAACGGGCCTGCGCCGCGCTCGGCGTCACCGACCACCGGTTTCTCGGCGGCGAGGGCCGCTACCGCGACTCGGGGATGGCGGACCTGCCGGACAGCGACGACCCGCGCTGCTTCTGGCAGGCGAACGTCGAGGAGGCGGCCGCGGCGCTGGTCAAAGTCATCGAGGAGGTCGAGCCCAGCGTGATCGTGACCTACGACGCTAACGGGTTCTACGGCCACCCCGATCACATCCAGGCCCACCGCGTCACCCGCCGGGCGCACGAGCTGTGTGGTCAGGCGGCCAAGCTGTACGCGACCGCGGTCCCGCGTTCGGTACTGACCCGGGCGGCCGAGCTGCCCGCCGACTCCTGGTTCGCCCGCCGCACGGATTTCTCCTCCGCCGTCCCGGACGACCAGGTGACCACGGAGATCGACGCCCCCGCCTACCTGGAGGCCAAGCGGGCCGCCCTGCGCGCCCACGAGACCCAGGTCACCGTGGACGGCGACTTCTTCGCCCTGTCCAACGAGCTGGGCTCGCGGATCCTCGCCACCGAGTACTACACCCAGCTCGCGGGCCCGCGCGCCGCGCGGCCAGCCGGCCTGCGGTACGAGCGCGACCTGTTCGCCCGCTGAGATCGGTAGCCTGCTGCGTTATGGGGATCGCGCAAGACCCGGCCGCGGACGAGCGGCCGCGCGGCGGAGGGCGGCCGGCGCTCAGGGCGGCCGGCTACCTGCTGCTGTTCGCGCTCGGCGTCCTCGAGGGCCTCATCGGCAGCTTCCAGTACGGCCAGCCGCCGACGCCGCTGATCGCGATCGTCCTCGTCGTGATCATCTTCGCCACCTGCCTGACCGCCGGCTGGGGAATCGGGACGGCCAGCGCGGGGCTGCTGCCGGCGGCCGGCTGGATCATCGCGTCGTTCGTGCTCGCGATGCCCCGGCCCAACGGAAGCGTGATCATCACCGGCACCGCCGCGGGCGAGTGGTACCTGTACGGCGGAGCGCTGGCGTCCCTGGCCGGGGCGGTCGCGATGTTCTTCGTCCGGGTTACCCGAGTTGTACGGCCTCGCTGAACCGCTCGAGCCCCCAGCTCAGCTCGTCCTCCGTGATGACCAGCGGGGGAGCGAGCCGGATGGTGGTGCCGTGGGTCTCCTTGGCCAGCACTCCCAGGGCGGCCAGCCGCTCGCTCACCGCCCGCCCGTCCAGCGCGGCGAACGTGACCCCGGCCCACAGCCCGCGCCCGCGCACGGACGAGACCGCCGACGACGGCAGCGCTTCGAGCGCGGCGTGCATCACCGACCCGAGGGCGGCCGAACGAGCCTGGTACTCGCCGGTCCCCAGCATCGCGATCACCTCCCGGCCCACCGCGCAGGCGAGCGGGTTACCGCCGAAGGTCGACCCGTGCTGCCCGGGCTTGAGCACGCCCAGCACCTGCCGGGAGGACACCATCGCCGAGACCGGCACGATCCCGCCGCCGAGCGCCTTGCCTAGCAGGTACGCGTCGGGTACGACGCCCTCGGCCGAGCAGGCGAACGTAGACCCGACCCGCCCCAGACCGGACTGGATCTCGTCGGCGATCATCAGCGCCCCGGCGGACGTGCACAGTTCCCGCACCCCGGCCAGGAAGCCGGGCGGCGGCACCACGACGCCCGCCTCGCCCTGTACCGGTTCGACCAGCACCGCGACCACCCGCGGCCCGAACGCGGCCAGGGCTCCCCGCAGCGCCGGCAGGTCCCCGTACGGCACCGACACGAAGCCGGGGGTGTACGGCCCGAACTCGTCCCGGGCGTCCGGGTCGGAGGAGAACGACACGATCGTGGTCGTCCGCCCGTGGAAGTTCCCGTCGAACACGATGATGACCGCGTCGTCGCGGGAGACGCCGCGCGTCGCGTACCCCCATTTGCGCGCGACCTTGATCGCCGTCTCGACCGCCTCGGCCCCGGTGTTCATCGGGAGCACCATCTCCATGCCGCACAGCTCGGCCAGCTCAGCGCAGAACGGCCCGAACTGGTCGTGGTCGAATGCCCGGGAGACCAGCGTCACCCGGCCCAGCTGCCGGGTGGCCGCCGCCACCAGCCGGGGGTGCCGGTGCCCGAAGTTCAGCGCTGAGTACCCCGCGAGCAGGTCCAGGTAGCGCCGCCCGTCCACGCCGGTCACCCAGCAGCCCGTGGCGGACGCGACGACGACGGGCAGCGGATGGTAGTTGTGCGCGCTGTACCGGCTGGTGAGCGCGGAAAGTTCCTGCTGCGCGGTCAGGTCCGGCAGTGTGTCAGTCATCGAGGGTTCCCTTGTTCAACGGCACCGCGCAGTTCCAGCGTGCAGCACTTAGCCCCGCCGCCGGCCTTGAGCAGTTCCGACATGTCCACCGGCACCGGGACGAAGCCCCGGGCCGTCAGCGACCGCGCCAGGCCGGCCGCCTGCGCGGCGAGCACCACGTGGCGGCCGTCGCAGACGGCGTTCAGCCCGAGCACCTCCGCGTCTTCGTCCTTGGCCTCGATGAGC
>DASWUW010000093.1:0-2557 GCA_036406335.1 Trebonia sp. | reverse complement strand
CTCGGTCAGCGGCGCCGGCGGCGCCGGGGCCGGCGGCTGCCTGCGGGGCCGGCGGCCGCTGAAGGCGGCCCTGAACAGGTCACCGACCGCCATCAGGCCGCTCCCTCCGGCGCCGCCGGCGGGTCGGCCAGCCCGCTGGTGAGCGGCGCGGCGAGCGCCACGGCCAGTCGGGTCGCCAGGTGCCGGTTCGCCTCCGGGCCGGGATCGATGACCACGGACTGGACCCGGTGCAGCCCGCGGATCGCCTTAGCCGCCAGCTCGGCGTCGTCGACGGCCCGGCGGCCGACGTTCACCGGCGGCAGCCCGGACTGGCTGTTCGACAGCGGGACGTTGGCCCGTCCATCGGTGACCACGACGAGACGGGCCTCGGTGACCGGGGCGCCGCCCTGCTGGGTGTCGTGCCGCAAGATCGCCGCGGCCAGCGTGAGGCCGTGCGCCAGCGGCGTCGCCCGGCCCGGGCGCGGCTCGAGCGCCGCCTCCACCCGCGGGTCGAGCAGGTTCTTGCCCCGAAACTCGCTCGCCCGCAGCTCGCCGGCGGGCCCGCCGTCCGCCCTGGCGGCACCGACCTGCACCACGCCGACCTGCGCCCGGGTGATGTAGGCCCAGCTGAGGTAGGGGGTCAGCGGTTCCAGCCAGTCCCAGTCGAGCGCGCGGGAGCTGTGGTCGAGCACGAGCACGAGCAGGTGCCCGGTCCACGGGGCGCGCCGGTAGCTGCGCAGGTCCTCCGGGTAAACGTGCAGCCCGTGCTCGCATGTGCGGCGGCTCGGGCACCGTTTGGCCTGGTGCGGCAGGGCCTCGAGGAACGTGGGCAGCACGGCGATGTCGGACAGGTCGCGGGCGCGCTCGGTGCCGACCGGGTATCCCCGGGCCGGGCCGCTCTTCCCGCGCTGCCAGCCGGAGCGCAGCGGGTCGGACACCCGGCGGGGCGCCGCGTCATCCTCCGGGTACTGGGCCGCGGCCAGGGACGGCCACCCGTTGGTGCGGGTAGCCGGCCCCTCCGTACCCGAGGCCGGCGTCGGCGGGAACTCCTTGGCCGCGCCCGCCGCGGCCTGCGCCTTCCCTGTCCCGGCCTTCGCCTTCCCGTCCTCGGGTCCGGCTCCGTGACCGGTCTCGAGCCGGGTACCGTCGCCTGCCTGGCCGGTCCCGGCCGGCTCCGGCCAAGCGGGCCGGGGCGCCGTGACGACCGTGGGCACGGTGATGGCGTGGGACGGCACGTACACCGCCGGCGGGCTGGTGGCGGCCGCGGCGTTCGGCCACAGGCCGAGGAACTCGGCGGCCCGGTCGACGTAACCGGTCGACGTGACGGCTTCGCCGGCAAGGGCGGCTAGGGCCCGGGCGGTGCGCGCCAGCGCTAGGTCACGCCGGACCCCCGGGGCCCTCGCCGAGACCAGCGCCTCGACCCGTTCCGCGGCCGATCCGGGGAATTCCGGCCGCTCTCCGGCCCGTCCGGCCTGGACGGCGTGCCGCCACTGAAGGCTGGGCTGGGGGAGGGCAGGCTGTCCCGGCCAGCCGCCCGCCAGCCCGGTGGCGTCGACCCGGACGCTGAACCGGTCGAGCAAGTGCGGCGACACGGTTCCCGCGTCCTCCCGGCTCAGCCCGGCCAGCCACCGGTCGCGCGGGTGCCAGATCCGGGGCTCGGGTCCCCGCGCCAGGTGGGCGACCTCGGCGCCGACCAGGGTGACCGCCGCCCGGGCGGCGGGCAGGCTGAGCCGGGTCAGGTCGGGCACGATGACGATACCGGGGCGGCTCTCGTGGCTGTCGAGCACGCCGTTCTTCCACCGCAAGGGCTCGTGGTGGTCCCGGGTCGGCACGTAACGCCCCCACAGCGACTCCTCCGTGTACCGCCCGCTCAGGCCGAGCACCGGGGGCTGGTTTTCCCCGCGGGGACCGCCGATAAGGTCCGCCAGCCATTTTGCCAGCGGGAAGAGTAGCACCGGGTCGAGGTCCAGCAGCAGCACGCCGGACAGCCGCGGGTCAACGGCGGCGCAGGCCAGCATCGTCGACACCCGCTCGGCGACCGTCAGCCCGCTCCGGTGGTGCCGCACGTTCATGCCGCCGCGATCACCTGGGCGAGCAGGTGCTGGTCGTCCTGGGTCCACTCGAACGTTTCGGTGTACGCGGCGTTGCGGCGGCGGTGCATGACCGCGTGCGGCGCCACCAGGCTGACGTCGTACGGGGTCGGCCGGGACCGTCCGTCGAGCGCGGCCGACGCGCACGCGGCCTGGGCCATGACGATCTCGGCCCGGTGGCCGACGACGCCGAACTTGGCCGCCACCGCCGCGCACAGCTCGACGATGTCGTCGGCCGGCTCGATGAACGCCGCGTTGCGCTTGGCCGTCTTGATGAACTCGGCCTGCTGGTTATCTTGACGCCGGCCTTGGTCGAGCCAGTTGGAATTGTCGCGGTTGCGCTCGGCGTCGAATCGCAAGACAGTGCGCAGGATCTGGGCCCGGACAGCTGGGTCCTGTTCCGCTTTCATGTCCATGTACAAGCCGAACCGGTCGAGCAGCTGCGGGCGCAGCGCGCCTTCCTCCGGGTTCATCGTCCCGACGAGCGA
>DASWUW010000092.1:0-2848 GCA_036406335.1 Trebonia sp. | reverse complement strand
CCAGGTAGCCGGGCATCGGGTGGACCGCGTCGCCCAGCAGCGCCACCCGGTCCGCCGCCCAGCGGGACGGCGGTACCCGGTCGAGCATCCGCCAGCAGCGGTCGCCCCGCAGCAGCCGCACCGCGGCGCGCACCGGTTCGGCGGCCCAGGAGAAGGCCTGGTCCAGTTCCTCCGGTCCGCCCCAGGTCGCCGCGTCGGCCGGGTCCGGGGCCAGCGGGAGCTGATCCTGGCCCCCGGCGGCCGGGTAAACGCCGCCGAGCAGGGGAAACAGGTGACTGCGGAACACCGCGACCTGCTCGTAGACCTCGCCGGTGCGGACCGGGTAGCGGGTGAAGTGCGCGTCTGGCCCCATCCAGGCGACGACCTCGTCGCCCGCCTCGCCGGCCGGCAGCTCGTCGGCGGGCACCGTGCCCCGGTAGGCGGCCCAGCCGTCGCCGGACCGGCTGCCGCCGCCGAGCAGCGCCCGCGCGACCGAGCGGGCGCCGTCGGCCGCCAGCACCGCGTCGGCGGCGTACATCCGCTCGTCGGCGCAGTTCACCACCGCGCCGCCCATGACCGAGGAGGCGAAGGAGGACTGGTCGACCGAGGTGACCTCGCGTCCGGGGCGCAGTTCGACGTCCGCGTCCGCGCACGCGTCGGCCAGCAGCGAGAGCAGGTCGGCCCGGCTGATCACCACGTACGGCGCGCCGTAGCGTGCTCTTAAAGGGGCGCCGAGGTCGAGTTCGGCCAGCTCCGTGCCGCTGCCCAGGTCGCGCAGGACCGCCCGGCGCGGGAGCGAGCCGAGGCTGAGCAGCGAGTCGAGCAGGCCGAGCCGGGCCAGTACGGCGGTCGCGTTGGGCGCCAGGCGCAGACCGGGCCCGGACTGATCGAACCGGGGGGCGCGCTCGAGCACCTGAACCCGGTGGCCGCCCTGCCCGAGCGCCAGCGCGGCCGTGAGCCCGCCGACGCCTCCGCCGATGACGACGATTTCCACCGCGGCCACTCTCCATTCCCGGAGACTGATGTGGAATGTGGAATTACCCGCAGAATCCGGGTGTATTCCGCCGTTATCCCGGATTTAAAATTCTCACCTTCGAAAACGCCGTCCCTTGCCGAAGAGCTGGCCCCAGACATTCACCGGGACCGCGTCCGGGGGCAGATCCGGCGGGCCGGCCGGCTCTTTCACGGGCAGACCGGGAGGCGGGGAGAACGTGAAGTCCGCCTCGCCGCCCAGCGGGCTCAGCGACCTCAGCTCCAGCACCCGGGCCGGCTGCCCGCTGCGGTAGCGGGTCAGCCGCAGCAGCCGCCCGGTGGACGCGTCGGCCACCGCCGCGGCGGGCAGCCACTGGTCCGGCAGCCAGGACAGGAACCGGAGGCCGGGCGGCGGGCCGCCTTCGCCGGTCGCGATCAGCCGGTACCCCGGCCGTCCGCCCACCACGGCCGGCGCCCCGCCGGACAGCCGGTGCCCGAGCAGCCAGCCGCCGTCCACCAGGCTGGCGAGGTCACTGTCGGCGTCCCACAGCGGCCGCGCGGGGCCGACCGTGACCTCGTCGGCCCGCACCCGGAAAGTCTGCTCGCCGTCGCACGCGACCGTCACCGGAATCCGGCTGAAGTGCCGCTGCCGGCGAGAGGTGCCGTCCAGCCAGGAGGAGCCGCGGTCGAAGTCGATCCGGTACCGGTCCCACCCGCCGAACCGCAGCCGGTACACCTCGTGCCCGGTCCGGGGACCCGTCTCCTGGTCCTCGCCCAGCAGCGTGTCGACCAGACGGCCGACCCCGCCGAACCCGGCCTGCCGGGCCGAAGGCGGCACCGCGCCGCGCACCCAGGCCGCCACCGCGTCATCGTCCGACCACACGTGCACCGTCGCGCTGAACCGCGGCCCGTCCAGGCCGCCCCGGTACAGCAGCTCCAGGAGCTCGTCGGTCACCGGCGGCCCGCCTGTTCCGGGGGCGCCCCCGGCGGCCCAGCCGGGCAGCGGCGGCTCGTCGCCCGGCAGCGCGCGGTCCGGGTCGGCGGGCTCGGCCGTCGCCGTAGCGAACGGGTCGACCCGCCGCCGGCCAGTTTCCCCGCCTCCAGCCCGAGCTGCTCCACCGGGCTGCGCTCGGTCTTACCCGCGCCCTCACCGGAGAAACTCCCCTCCGGGGCGGTGAACACCGCCGGGTCGGCCGGACGGCCGACCGTGACGTCCGAGAGCGCGGTCACTCCCGAGGACGCGCCGTCGGCGTAGAACTCGCAGCGCAGCAGGAAACCGAGCTCCGCGTCCACCACCACGACGACCCGGTCGCTGCCCGGCAGGCCCCGCAGCAGTTCCCACACCAGCCCGGCGCCGCCCGGAAACGCGGGAGCGCCGCTGATCCGGGGTTGTCCCTCGACGGTGATCCCCGCGCGTCCGCCCACCGTCACCCGGCCCGCCGCCCCGCCCGGGTCCGGCGCGACCGCCAGCCGGTACGCCCCGAGCAGCCAGGCCGGGTCGAGCAGCAGCGGCGCGGGCGGCCGCGGGCTGCGGTCGAAGCGGACCGCGGTGCCCGGCGGCGGCGGTTCCCTGAACCACTGCCAGACGTGCTCGCCGTCGCTGCCGATCACCCGCGTGCCGTCCGCGCTGGTCATCCGGTACCGCCGGCCGGGCGCGACCAGCAGCTTCCGCTCGGCCCCGGCCCCCTCGGCGTGGGCGTACAGCCAGGCCGGCGGAGGAGACGGCGGCGGCGGGGGAGAGAACGGCGGCCATTTCTCCTCCCGGGAAATCCACAGTCCGGAGTCGAAGGCCGTCTCGAGCATCTGCGCCGGCCCGGTCACCGTCGCCGCCAGCGCCAGCTTCGTCCAGTCGGCCCGGTGCAGCAGCCCGATGAGTTCCCGCTCCGAGATCACCGAG